>JAFSDS010000006.1 GCA_017436125.1 Oscillospiraceae bacterium
AAAAATCTCCCACCGGTCAGTATATGCACATCGGCGTTATGAGTTCCGGCCATATCCACACCGGCGACAATGTCCGCGCAAGACTTACCGAATCCATCCGCAACGCAACTCAGCGTAACCATACCGCCTGCCACCTTCTTCAGAAAGCACTTCGTGAAGTTCTTGGCGACCATGTTCACCAGGCAGGTTCCTATGTTGATGAAAACCGCTGCCGCTTTGACTTCAGCCATTTCTCCGCAATGACCGCAGAAGAAATTGCAGAAACCGAAAAAGTTGTTAACGAAATGGTCCTTGCATCCCTTGACGTTGATATCAACGAAATGCCCATCGAAGAAGCAAAAGGCATGGGCGCAATGGCACTTTTCGGTGAAAAATACGGCGACACCGTTCGCGTTGTTAACGTTTCCGGCCGTTCCATCGAGTTCTGCGGCGGTACCCATGTTACCAACACCAGCAAAATCGGTCTTTTCAAAACCATCAGCGAATCCTCCGTTGCGGCAGGCGTAAGACGTATCGAAGCAGTAACCGGTACCGGCGTTCTTGATTACATCGATCAGATGAACGGCACCCTTGCAGAAACCGCTTCCAACCTCAAAGTCAACGGCGTCGGCGAAGTTGCACAGAAATCTTCCGCTGTTATGGCAGAACTTAAAGCAAAAGAAAAAGAGATCGAGGAACTTAACAACAAACTCGCTCAGATGAGAGTTGAAAGCCTTATCTCCTCCGCAAAAGAGATCTGCGGACTTAAATTCATCTGCACCAAGCTTGAAGGCATCAGCCCCGCAAGCCTCCGCATCATGGGCGACCACATCAAATTTACCGCACAGGATGCTATTGCACTTCTTGCTTCCGTAAACGATGACAAAGTTTCCGTTCTTGTTGTATGCGGCATCAACGCTCTTAAAGAGGGCGCACATGCAGGCAAGATCGTTAAAGAGATCGCCTCCATGGCCGGCGGTTCCGGCGGAGGCAGACCCGACAGTGCAATGGGCGGCGCAAATCCCGAAATGATCGACGAAGCTCTCGCTTCCGCAGCAGAGATCGTTGAGACCCTTCTCATCAACAAATAATTGATTTTTGATTTTACGAAAGGAGAACCGTTATGGAAAACTGCCTTTTCTGTAAAATTGCCGCAGGGATCATTCCCAGCAGCAAGGTTTATGAGGACGAAAAGGTCCTTGCCTTCAACGACATCGACCCCCAGGCTCCCACCCATTTCCTTGTTATCCCTAAGGAACATATCGCCGGCGCCGGCGTTATCACCGAGGAAAACAGCGGTATAGTCGCCTATATCTTCGAGGTTATCGCAAAAATTGCAAATGAACAGGGCATTGAAAGCTACCGCGTTGTAACAAACTACGGCGCAGACGCAGGCCAGACTGTTCCCCACCTTCATTTCCATGTTCTTGCAGGAAGAGAACTTGGATGGCCTCCGGGCTGATATGATAAAACAGAAAGCGCACCGCAAAAGCGGTGCGCTTTTTTTGTTTTGCCATAAATCCTGCAAAACATTGCACAAATCGACAGATAAAATCCGCGTTCGTCTTATTGCAACTTTATAAATAATATGGTAAAATAAAATGGAATAAGTGTTTGAAAAGGGGTGCGAAAATGTCAAAGATAATCCTTGTTGCCTCCGGCAAAGGCGGCGCCGGAAAATCGACTGTTTCTGCCCTTTTGGGCCAGGCTTTTGCATTAAAAGGCCACCCCACCCTTGTTATTGAACTTGACAGCGGACTTCGCAGCCTCGACGTTGCCTTAGGCGTTACCGAAAACATTGTTTTTGATCTTGGGGATATCGTCCGCGGCTCCTGTGACATCCGTGATGCGGTCATTCCCTGCCCTTTCTGTGAAGGGCTTTCGCTTATTGCCGCGGCCGCAAAACCGGCGGAAATAAGCCTTGATACCCTTGAAAAGATATCTTCCGAACTTGCGGAGGATTTCAAATATATAATTCTCGACTGTCCCGCCGGCATCGGCGAAACTCTTGAGAATGCCGCAAAATGCGCCGGACTTGGCATTGTTGTTGCAACGCCGGATCCCTCTTCCATCCGCGGCGCAAGAAGCACCGGAGCGCTGCTCGCATCCTGCGGAACGCCAAACCGCAGACTTGTTATCGAGCGCTGCCCCCAAAAGGCAAAAAACCTTGCGCCTATAAAAAATCTCGACGAGATCATCGACGGTGCGGAGCTTCAGCTTCTCGGTGTAATCTGGGAAGACCCCATGACCCGCTCCGCAATGGATTCCGGCAAGGCTTTGGCTTTTGAAAGCCCCAACTATCAAACATTCCGCGACCTCTCTGAAAGGATCCGCGGCAAATATATCCCTCTCGGTTTTAAATAAAAAAGGAGGTTTTGCTTATATGAACATAGCAATTATTGCACAGGACACTAAAAAGGAGCTTATGGTCCAGTTCTGCATCGCCTATTGCGGAATACTCGGAAAGCATAAACTCTGCTCAACTTCGAGGACCGGAAAACTTGTTTCCGACGCTACCGGCCTTAAAATTTCAAAATTTTTAAGCGGCAGCCACGGCGGATGCGAACAGATCGCATCCCGCATCGCCTGCAATGAAATAGATCTTCTTCTTTTCTTCCGCGATCCCATGAACCAGAGCGCCGACGCGGACTATAACACCCTGCTCCGCCTTTGCGACGTTCATAACATTCCCGTTGCAACCAACATCGCCACCGCAGAGGCACTTATCCATGCTCTTGAGCGCGGCGACCTTGACTGGCGCGAGCTTGTTCACTGACAAAACGGCTTAAATAAGCCATTTTTCGATAAAATATATTAAAATTTGACTATTTTTGATTATTATAATCAAAATTATATAAGAGGTAATTTCTATGGCTATTCTTACTAAAGCGCCCCGCGGAACCCAGGATGTTCTTCCTGAGCAGAGCGCAAAATGGCAGCATGTTGAAAAAACTGCCATGAAGGTTGCCGAACTTTTCGGCTTTAAGGAAATCCGCTTTCCCACCTTTGAACACACCGAACTTTTTGCAAGAGGCGTCGGCGACTCCACCGACGTTGTTCAAAAAGAGATGTACACCTTCCTTGATAAAGGCGAGCGTTCCATTACTCTTCGCCCGGAAGGCACCGCAGGATGCATGCGCACCCTTATCGAGCACGGACTTCTCAACGGTGCTCTCCCGGTAAAGGTAAGCTATCTTACCAGCTGCTTCCGCTATGAAAAACCCCAGGCCGGCCGTCTTCGTGAATTCCACCAGTTCGGTGCAGAGCTTGTTGGTGCGGCTTCTCCTGCAGCGGATGCCGAAATGATCTCCATGGTCAGCCAGATTTTTGACCAGCTTCAGATCGAAGGCATCGAGCTTGAGATAAACTCCATCGGCTGCCCGGAATGCAGAGCAAAATATAACGAAGCACTCAAGGAATACTTCCGCAGCCACGAAAAGGAACTTTGTGAAACCTGCCGCGACCGTCTTGACCGCAACCCCATGCGCATCCTTGACTGCAAAAGCCCCATCTGCCATAAAATTGCCGAAGGCGCACCCGTTATTCTTGATTATCTTTGCGATGACTGCCGCGCACATTTTGATGAACTTAAAGAGCGCCTTGACAGCCTTGGCATTGAATATACCGTAAACCCCACCATAGTCCGCGGACTTGATTATTACACCCGCACCGTTTTTGAATTTGTAAGTACCAACATCGGTTCCCAGGGAACTGTTTGCGGCGGCGGAAGATATGACGGACTTATCGAACTTCTCGGCGGTCAGAAAACCCCCAGCATCGGTTTTGCCATGGGCCTTGAAAGACTTCTCCTTCTTATGGAAAACACCGGTGTTGCATTCCCCGAAGAGGGAAGCGTTGATATCTACATCGGTTCCATGGGCACCAAAGCAGGCATCGAAGCCGCAAACATCGTAAACTCCCTTCGCGCAGAAGGCTTTAAAGCTGAATGCGACCTTTGCGGAAGAAGCGTTAAGGCTCAGATGAAATATGCGGACAAAATCGGCGCAAAACTTTCCTGCATCATCGGTGATTCCGAACTTGAAGAAGGAAAAGTAAAAATCAAAAATATGGGCACCGGCGAAGCCGAAGAAGTTGAGCTTGATGAACTTATCGAATATGTTTATGAAGCAAGGCTCGGCGATGTTTACAGCGCACTTGAGGGTGTTATTGAAGAAGGAGTTTCCAACCTTACTCCTCTCAACATCCCGCCCGAAATAAATTTTTAATAAATTATCCGTAACGGAGGAATATAAATGATAAACGGTTATAACCGCACCGCATACTGCGGTGAATTCAACGAAAGCCATATCGGCAAAGAAGTTGTCGTTTTCGGCTGGGCACAGAAAACCCGCGACCTCGGCAACCTTATCTTCATCGACCTTCGCGACAGAAGCGGCATTCTTCAGCTTGCATTCGGCGACGGCACCGACAAAGAAGTTTTTGAAAAAGCGGCATCCGTAAGAGCGGAATTTGTTCTTGAGGCAAAAGGCGTTATCCGCAAGCGCGAATCCGTCAATACCGAAATCCCCACCGGCGCTGTTGAGCTTTTTGTAAACGAACTTTTCATTCTTGCAAAAAGCCAGACCCCTCCTTTTGAAGTAAGCGATAACTGCAACGCAAAAGAGGATCTTCGCCTTAAATACCGCTATCTTGACCTTCGCCGCGGCGAAATGCAGAACATCCTTATGATGCGCCATAAGATCGTAAAATCCGCCCGCGATTATTATGATGAAAACGGATTTATGGAGATCGAAACTCCCGACCTTATCAAATCCACCCCCGAAGGCGCAAGGGACTATCTTGTTCCCTCCCGTGTTCATCCCGGATGCTTCTATGCTCTTCCCCAGAGCCCCCAGCTTTATAAGCAGCTTCTTATGATGTCCGGCTGCGACAGATATATGCAGGTTGCACGCTGCTTCCGTGACGAGGACCTTCGTGCTGACCGCCAGCCCGAATTTACCCAGATCGATATGGAGATGAGCTTTGTTGACGAAAACGACGTTATGACCCTTAACGAGGGCCTTGTTAAACGCGTTTTCAAGGACGTTCTCGACTATGATGTTCCCACCCCGTTCGAAAGACTTACTTTCAACGAAGCAATGGCAAGATTCGGTTCCGATAAACCGGATACCCGTTTTGGCCTTGAACTTTGCGACCTTTCCGATATTCTTAAAAACACCGAATTCAAAGTTTTCGCTTCCGCTCTTGAAAAAGGTTCCGTCCGCGCAATCAACGCAAAAGGCGCTGCTTCCGTTTTCACCAGAAAAGAAATCGACAAACTTGTTGAGGTAGTAAAACTCTATAAAGCAAAAGGTCTTGCATGGACCAGACTTACTCCGGACGGCGAAACTTCCAGCTATGAAAAATTCCTTTCCGAGGAAGAAAAACTTGCTATCCGTGAAAGACTTGGTGCAGAGACCGGCGACGTTCTCTTCATCGTTGGCGACCAGCGCAACGATATCGTATTCGATGCTCTTGGCGCACTTCGTCTTGAACTTGGAAAACGCCTTGACCTTATCCCCAAAGGCACCTATAACTTCCTTTGGGTAACCGATTTCCCGCTGTTCGAGTGGAGCGACGAAGAAAACCGCTGGATGGCAAAACACCATCCTTTCACCTGCCCTCGCCCCGGCGATGAGGACAGACTTATGACCGATCCCGGCGACTGCTATGCAAGAGCATACGACATGGTCCTCAACGGCTGTGAGCTCGGCGGCGGTTCCATCCGTATCAGCGACACCGAAGTTCAGGATAAAATGCTCCAGGCTCTTGGCCTTTCCGAAGAAGTTGCACAGGCAAGATTCGGTTTCCTTCTTGATGCGGAAAAATACGGCGTTCCGCCCCACGGCGGTATGGCATTCGGCCTTGACCGTATGGTAATGCTTATGCTTGACCGTCCCTCCATCCGCGACGTTATCGCGTTCCCGAAGGTACAGACCGCAAGCGAGCTTATGACCCAGTGCCCCACCGAGGTTGACCAGAAAAACCTTGATGAACTGCATATTGCCATCGTTAAAAACGAAGAATAATACTAAAGAGGCGTTTCATTTTATTGAAACGCCTCTAATCACATTAAAAGCGGAGGTATTATGGGCAATACTGCTGAATTTGAACTTATAAAACTTCTCCTTAAAAAAGGAGCAACTGTTGCAACAGCGGAAAGCTGCACCGGAGGAATGGTAGCCGCAAGGCTCACCTCCGTTTCCGGCGCATCCGGCGCATTTAAATATGGTGCCGTTACCTACTGCAACGAAGCAAAGCACACAATGCTCGGCGTGAGCACTGAAACCCTTGATGAGCACGGAGCCATCTCCGCCGAAACCGCAAGGGAAATGTCCCAGGGCATCCGAAATGTTATGAACGCCGACATAGGCATTTCCGTAACCGGAAATGCCGGCCCCGGCGCAGCCGAAAACAAGGCTGTAGGCCTTGTTTATGTCGGCGTTTCAAGCAAAAATTATTCCGCCGTGCTCGAAAACCATTTTGAGGGCGACAGGATTTCCGTCCGTGAACAGGCTGCAAACGCCGCCCTTGAACTTGCTCTTGCTGCGGCAAAAAAACTTTCGGAGGAATGAATATGACAAAATACGTTCTTTTTGACCTTGACGGAACCCTCACCGATCCTTATGAGGGTATCACCGACTGCATAAAATATGCTCTTTCCTCCGTTGGAATTGAGGAAAACGACCCACAAAAGCTCAGAAGCTATATCGGACCTCCCCTTCGCGCAACTTTTGCGCTCTATGGTTTTGATGAAGAAAAATGCGAGGAACTTGTTCATAAATACCGTGAAAAGTTTCTTGTTACCGGAATCCATCAGAACTTTACATACGACGGCGTTGTTGAAATGCTCAAATCTCTTCATGAGCATGGATGCAGGATCTCTCTTGCATCCTGTAAACCGGAGCGAGCATGCCGCATTATTCTTGAAGAAAAAGGCATGATAGAATACTTCGATGCTGTATGCGGCGCCACTGAGGACAAGACTCTTGATACAAAACCCGCCATTGTAAAACTCGCCATGGAGCGCCTTGGAGTTTCAAAAGATGAACTTGAGCACGTTTATATGGTCGGCGACAGAGATATGGATATGATCGGTGCTCATGAAAACGGTGCCGTTGCCGTAGGCGCACTTTTCGGCTATGGCGGAAAAGAGGAACTTTGTGAAGCCGGCGCAGATCACCTTATTGAAAAACCCATTGACCTTCTTGACATCGTTTTGGGAAAGGATTGAGCATAATGGATAAAAACGTTTTGTTTACCGAAGAAAAACGTGCCCAGCGCACCATGGAAGCCCTTCGTTCCAACAGAATGGAAGCTTATTACGTAAAAACTTCCGAAGAGGCCGCAGAACTTGTTAAAAGTCTTATTCCCGAAGGTTCTGTCTGCCGTGTTGGCGGATCGAGGACCCTCCATGAAACAGGAATCATCAGCCTTCTTGAAAACGGAAACTATGATTACCGCGATTCACACGCTGTTCCTCCGGAAGAAGTTGAAACCGCAAGACGCGAAGCTTTTTTTGCGGATTATTTTCTTGCAAGCGCAAACGCCATCACCGAGGACGGCGAGATTTATAACGTTGACGGCGCCGGAACAAGGGTCGCTCCCATTATCTATGGACCGAAAAATGTCATCCTTGTTGCCGGAACGAATAAGATAGTCACCGATATTGCCGCGGCAGAGGACCGCCTTCGCAATCTTGCCGCTCCGGCTAACGCAAAGCGCCTTGGCTGTAAAACTCCATGTTCCGAAACCGGCACCTGCATGAACTGCAAATCCCCCGCAAGGATCTGCTGCAGCTATACCCTTTTGAGCTATCAGCGCATTCCAAACCGCATAAAAGTCATTATTGTCGGCGAACATCTGGGATATTGATAAAAAGGTCTTTATTTTATCAAAAAACTATGTTATAATGGTTTTTACGGCAATCGCCGTTGTTTTTCCATATATAATGTGAAAGGACCGCTCTATTTTGAAAAAGCTTGTTTTAATCATTCTTTGCATCGTTCTTCTTCTTTCCGGATGCCAGACCAAACAGAAAGCAGAAGCTTTTTATACCGAAACCACCGACACCGTTGTTTTTGAAACCGAATATGATTATTACTTCACCGATGAACCCAACATTTTCTGCCATTGGGTAAACCTTGGTGATGAAAACATCTTCTTCCATGATACCTTTGAGCTTCATGAACTCGGCGACAACGGCGAATGGTACCGCCTTGGAAATATCGAAGATGCTTCCTTCAATGTTGATTATAAGCATTTTGTTGAACCCGGCGAAGAAAACCTCAGTAACGCAAGATACGGCATCGATGTTTTTACCAATAAACTTGAGGAAGGAAAAACTTATCGTATTTCCACCTATTGCTTCGATGCGGATGAAAACTATTACCAGGTATATGCAGAATTTACCTGTGATTCCAATCTTGCTGAAAAAGAAATGCTTGAAATAACCGACGGAATGTTCAGCGACAGAAATTCCGAATACCCTGTTGGAACTTTCGAGATTTACGATTAATAATGTATAATATTTAAAAGAGCGGATGGATTTTCCATCCGCTCTTTTTTTGCTTTTTATGCGCTTTTTCAACAAAATTAGCACACGGACAAAGAAAGTGCTAAAAAATTTGTGAATATTTTGTGTATTCTATTGACAGCGGGAAAAATATATGTATAATATAGTTGTTGGCACTCGTAAGAGATGAGTGCTAAAGAGAAAACACCGGAAGGAGGAAAAGAAAAATGCGATTTGACGACAGAAAAAAACGTATTCTTTCCGCAATTGTTGAAACGTATATCAGAACCGGCGAACCGGTTGGTTCAAAAACTCTTTCCGAATTCCCCGAAATTTCCGTTTCTCCCGCAACGATAAGAAACGAAATGGCCGCGCTTTTTGAAATGGGCCTTCTTGAACAGCCACACACTTCCGCAGGCCGCGTTCCTTCCCATCTTGGCTACCGAACCTATATCGACAGCCTTATGATGGCAAAACCTCTTACCGAAGACGAAAAGGACGGAATCGACGCACTTTTTAATATCAGCGATCCGGATCCGGATAAACTTCTTTCGGATTCCGCCGAGGCCCTTGCGGAATATACCGGCTGCGCTGCCGTTGCTATGACAACGACTCCGAGCTATGTTACCGTTGAACATATTGACATCGTTCCGGCGGACGCAACAACCGTTGTTCTTCTTGTTATAGCATCCAACGGCGTTGTTAAAAGCAAGGTTTGCCGCCTTGGATTCAGGGTCAACACCGGCATAGCGGACTTTTTCAGAAAATTTGCAAACGACCGTTTTGCCGGCCACACGCTTAAAGAGATAAGCGCCGAATTTGTAAAGTCTGTTTCTGTTCAGCTCGGCGAATATTCCGGAGTGTTCAATCCCCTGATCGTCGGAATATACGAACTTTGCAAAGAGGTTTATGACGGCCAGTATTACCTTGGCGGAAGAGAAAAGCTTTTGACCTATAACGAATACTCCGACAGAGCCCTTGAGATAATGAAGCTTATCTCAAAACGCGATAAGCTCGGGCCGGTCATCGGCAACAACCCAACGGGCGTTACCGTTTTTATCGGAAAGGAAAACAGCCTTTCACAGCTTGCGGGAAGTTCCCTTGTTGTTGCAAGGTTCAGCATCGGCGAAAATGACTGCGGAACCATCGGACTTATAGGTCCGGTAAGAATGGATTATTCAAGACTTATACCGCATCTTGAATATTTTGCTGAAAAACTCGGCACACTGCTTTCTATAACATATCAAAGAATAACAGGTGATGAAAATGGATAAGGAAAAGATGAACCAGACAGAAGAACAGCAGAACGAAGTTCCTGCTGAAAAAACAGAACTCGAAACCCTTCGCGAAGAACTTGAAACTCTTCAGAAAGCAAAAGATGAGCTTTATGACAAATATCTTCGCACCCTTGCAGAATATGATAACTATCGCAAACGCAGCCAGCGCGAAAAAGACGCGATCTATGGCGACGCCACCGGTGAAGCTGTTAAAAAGCTTCTTCCCGTTCTTGACAGTTTTGAAAGAGCTCTTAACTATGAATGCAAGGATGAAGAATTTAAAAAGGGCATCGCCCTTATCCAGAATTCCCTCGTTGAAGTTTTCGATAACCTCGGCGTAAAAGAAATCCCCGCTATGGACGCCCAGTTTGATCCCAACTTACACGAAGCGGTAATGCATATCGATAATCCGGCATACGGCGAAAACATTGTTACAGACGTTTACAGAAAGGGATACACCCTTAATGATAAAGTCATCCGCCACAGCATGGTAATCGTTGCAAACTAAAATACAATTAACGTACAAAACTTCTTTTATATATCAAATTTTGTAAATCTTAACTTATTGGAGGAATATATTATGGCAAAAATTATCGGTATTGACCTTGGTACTACCAACTCATGCGTCGCAGTTATGGAAGGCGGCGAACCCGTTGTAATTCCTAACCCCGAAGGCGCAAGAACCACCCCTTCCGTTGTCGGTTTTTCCAAAACCGGTGAACGTGTTGTTGGCCAGGCTGCAAAACGCCAGGCTGTTACCAACCCCGAAAGAACCATCACTTCCATCAAACGTCACATGGGAAGCGATTATAAAGTAAACATTGACGGAAAAAGCTACACTCCTCAAGAGATCTCTGCAATGGTTCTTCAGAAGCTCAAATCCGACGCTGAAGCATATCTTGGTGAAACCGTAACCCAGGCTGTTATCACCGTTCCCGCATACTTTACCGACGCACAGCGTCAGGCAACCAAGGACGCAGGCAAAATCGCCGGCCTTGAAGTAAAACGTATCATCAACGAACCTACCGCAGCAGCTCTTGCATACGGCGCAGACAAAGAAGAAGATCAGAAAATCATGGTTTATGACCTTGGCGGCGGTACCTTCGACGTTTCCATCATCGAAATGGGCGACGGCATCCAGGAAGTTCTTGCAACCGCAGGTAACAACCGTCTTGGCGGCGATGACTTTGATGACAGACTCATCAACTATCTTGCAGAACAGTTCAAAATGGAAAACGGCATCGACCTTCGCAGCGACAAAATGGCTATGCAGCGTCTTAAAGAAGCAGCAGAAAAATGCAAGATCGAGCTTTCCGGCATGACCCAGGCAAACGTAAACCTTCCCTTTATCACTGCTGACGCAACCGGCCCGAAACATCTTGACTGCAACGTAACCAGAGCAAAATTCAACGAACTTACCGCAGACCTTGTTGAAGCAACCATGGGACCGGTTCGCCAAGCTCTTTCCGATGCAGGTCTTAAAGCTTCCGAACTTGATAAGATCCTCCTCGTCGGCGGTTCTTCCAGAATCCCCGCTGTTCAGGAAGCAGTTAAAAACATCACCGGCAAAGATCCCTTCAAAGGCATCAACCCCGATGAATGCGTAGCAATCGGTGCAGCTATCCAGGGCGGCGTTCTCTCCGGCGAAGTTAAAGGTCTTGTTCTTCTCGACGTAACTCCCCTTTCCCTCGGTCTTGAAACCCTCGGCGGCGTTTTCACCAAAATCATCGACAGAAACACCACCATCCCCGCAAAAAAATCCCAGATCTTCTCCACTGCTGCAGACGGCCAGACTTCCGTTGAAGTTCATGTTCTTCAGGGTGAACGCGAAATGGCAAGAGATAACAAGAGCCTTGGTATGTTCCATCTTGACGGCATCATGCCCGCTCCCAGAGGTATCCCGCAGATCGAAGTAACCTTTGATATCGACGCAAACGGCATTGTTCACGTTAGCGCAAAAGACCTTGGCACCGGCAAAGAACAGCACATCACCATCACCTCTTCCACCAACATGAGCAAAGAGGATATCGAAAAAGCTGTTAAAGAAGCTGAACAGTATGCAGAACAGGATAAGAAACACCGCGAAGAGATCGACACCAGAAACGCTGCCGACCAGATGGTATATCAGTCCGAAAAAACCATCAAAGATCTTGGCGATAAACTTTCTGCAGACGACAAATCCGGCCTTGAAGTAAAAATCGAAGCACTTAAAGAATCCCTTAAAGGCGATAACATCGACGACATCAAGGCAAAACAGAAAGAACTTGAAGAAAAATTCTATGAGGTTTCCGCAAAAGTATATCAGCAGGCTAACCCCAACGGCGCAGAAGGCCAGCCCGGCTGCGACGGAAACTGCGGCGACTGTGGCAACCACGGAAACGATGACGGCTATGTTGATGCCGATTATCGCGAAGTATAATAAAAAATAAAACCGTTTTTCCTTAACGGAACCGAACAAACAAAATGTTTCTGCGCAGGGGTTTTTCCTCTGCGCAGAAAGTGCTATACAGAAGAAAAGTAAGGTGATGCAAAAATGGCGGATAAGCGCGATTATTACGAAGTTCTTGGCGTTGAAAAAGGCGCAACCGACGACGAAATAAAAAAAGCCTACCGCAAAATGGCAAAACAGTATCACCCGGACCTTAACCCGGATGATAAAACCGCAGAAGCGAAATTCAAGGAAGTAGGCGAAGCCTATGAAGTCCTTTCCGATAAACAAAAACGCGCCCGCTATGACCAGTTCGGCCACGCAGGCGTAGATCCTTCCTATGGCGGCGGTCAGGGCGGATATGAGAGATATCAGCAGTATGGCCACGGCGACTTTGGTGACTTTAGCGACATATTCGGCGATATATTCAGCGGATTTGGCTTTGGCGGCTCCACAAAGACCCGCAACCCCAACGGTCCCATTCGCGGCAACGACACCCAGGTCCGTATCCAGCTCACCTTTATGGAGGCTGTGAAGGGCTGTAAAAAGGAAATTCCGATCCAGCGCCTTGAACGCTGTTCCGACTGTTCCGGAACCGGTGCAAAAGCCGGAACAAATCCGGAAACCTGCCCCGAATGCGGAGGCAGCGGCCAGGTACGCGTTCAGCAGAGAAGCCCCTTCGGCGTTATCCAGACCGTAAAAGCCTGTTCCCGCTGCGGAGGTAAAGGCAAGGTCATAAACGACCCCTGCAAGAGCTGCAACGGCATGGGAAGAGTTCGCCGCAGCAAAAAAATCAGTGTTGATATCCCCGCAGGTATTGATAACGGCCAGACCTTTATTGTTCGCGGAATGGGTGACGACGGCACAAACGGCGGCCCCGCAGGCGATCTTAACGTAACCGTATCCGTTAAGGATGACCCCATCTTCCAGCGCGAAGGTTTTGATATCTGGGTAGATATCCCCGTTACTTATGCCCAGGCCGTTCTCGGCGACGAGGTCATTGTTCCGACCATAGACGGCAAAGTATCCTATAACATACCCGAAGGAACCCAGCCCGGAACCACATTCCGCCTTCGCAACAAGGGTATCCAGTATGTTAACAACCGCGGAAGAGGCGATCAGTATGTTCGCGTAAACATCGAAGTTCCCACCAACCTTTCCGGAAAACAGAAAGACCTTCTTAAAGATTTTGATGCTTCCACCGGCGATAAGAACTATGCAAAACGCAAAAGCTTTTTCGATAAAATAAAAGACGCATTCAAGGGAGATTAAAATGGAAACCTGGAACGAGCTTACCGTAAAAGTTAAAACCGAAGACACCGCCCGTGCAAGCGATATCTGTACCGTTATCGCAGATATGGGCATCTATGTTGAAGATTACAGCGACCTTGAAAACGTCGTATGGAACATCGCCCACGTTGACCTTATTGAACAGGAACTTCTTGAGCGCGACCGCGCCCATTCCCTCATCCATGTTTATATCAAGCAGGATACCGCGGCTGTTGAATGTTCCGAATTCATAAAAGCCCGCCTTGAGGCAGAGGGAATCGAACACGAGATAACTATAGTCGGCGTTAACGAAGAGGACTGGGCCAACAACTGGAAACAGTATTATCATACCCAGCGCATAGGCAAACGCATCATCGTTACCCCCTCCTGGGAGGAATATACTCCTACCGGCGACGAGGTTCAGATGCGCCTTGATCCGGGTATGGCATTCGGCACCGGCACTCACGATACCACCCGCCTTTGCCTCGAGCTTCTTGAAGAATGCGTAACGCCCGAAACCCGCATCCTTGACGTTGGCACCGGAAGCGGAATTCTTTCCGTCGGCGGCATCCTTCTTGGTGCGCCTTCCGCACTCGGCGTTGACATCGACCCTGTTGCCGTTAAAGTTGCAAACGAAAACGCAGAGATAAATGAGGTTTCCGATAAAACCGAGTTTGTATGCGGCGACCTTACCGATAAAGTACACGGAAAATTTGAGATAGTAACCGCAAACATCGTTGCGGATATCATCATCCGCCTTTTGAGCACCGTAAAAAACTATCTTCTCAAGGGCGGCGTGCTCATCGTTTCCGGAATCATCGATACCCGCGCCGACGAAGTTGAAAACGCCTGCCATGAGGCCGGTTTTACTACAGAAAAACGTCTTGAGCACGGCGGCTGGGTTGCTATCAAACTCCGTTACTGATTTTTGAGCACGAAAGGAGAATATAAAAATGAAACCTTCCGAAGAACTTAAAGAGGGAACTCTCATTCTTTATAACAAACACCCGAACATAGTCCGCGGAATCACCGCCGACGCCACCAAAAACGCCGTTTTTCTTCTTGTTGAGGATATGATCGACCATGGAATGTATGACGCCAACATCGACGATATAGATTACTGGCCTTCCTGCCCCCATTACAAAATTCTTGAACCCATGGAAGTTCTGCTCAAATTCGTCCGCTATGGCGAAGGCACCCTTGTTTTTGCTGAACCCCAGAGCGGCATGTGCATCAACATCCCCCATTTCAACGTCAACCTTGATGTTGCGGGAATGGATTTTGAACCGGGTAAAGGCTATCTTCTCACCTTCGGCGATAAATTCCTTCTTGGCGCAGAAACCATGGTTGAAAAAGAAAAAGAATAATTTTTTCAAAAACTGTAGGGTCGGATATTATCCGCCCGATAAAAAAGAGCACCGCCCTTTCGGGCGGTGCTCTTTTATAGTAATTTTATAGGGGCGAACTTTTATGTTCGCCCTTTTTCGTTTGGATAATATGCCCCCATTTTCTTTGACAGCGCAAAGAAACCGCGGTGTAACCGCCAAAGAAACGCCTTCCAACCACTGCATCGTTCCCACAACTGCTGTTCCCCTTCACAACGGGACAAAAAGTACCACCAAAAAACAGCAGTTCCAAATCCTGGCCGTCGTCGCCGTCTTCGAAGTCAACAACGGTTTTTATCTTTGTTTGTTAGCTCGGTTATTTTTAATAATGCAGGATGGGGCTGCGCCTTGAGCGTAGCGAGGAAGTGCCTTTGTGGTACTCCCACAGCTTTTTTCTTATGAAAAAACTTCCCCAAAAACACACATTACATTATCATACCAATCCTGTTCGTTTTGAAGGTCCTGCTTATTTGTAGTAAGAGACAAAAATCCCTTCTTCAAAGCTCTTGCTCCTGCTCCAACTGTTCCCCCAATAATACTACCCACAGCGAAAGCCGCTCCGGTTGCTCCTCCTCTAAAACCTCCTTCAACCATTCCGTTTAACCCTGATCCATTAAAAATCTGTGAATTTTGGAGATATTCTTCGTTTTTTATAAGTCGGCTTTTTCCACTTGAACCAATATGTACAAGACAGCCTTTTCCCTGTGGGGATACATATATCACATAATAAAAATAATCATTTTTATGCTCTGGATGATAGCAAATCAAACAAGGAGTATTATCGCTAAAAAGTCCATTCGAGATTTCTCCACTGCTAACAGTTACCGGAAAACCAAATTCTTCATATTTTTCACTTAAAACAGACTTGATTTCATCAAGCGTTGGGCAAACATCCAAATATCTGACATTATTAATTGCAACAATTTTTTTCGCTTTTATGGCATCAAAACCAAGTGAATCCATTATGTTCATTTTTCTTCCTCCCGAAAAAATATTTATGAATAAAGTATAGCACTTTGAAGCAATATGCGCAAGTGCGTATACGCAAAAACGTAAAATATTTTATTATTATACAGGGTGATTTCATGGGAATTAAAGACCTTGTAGCAAAAAGGTTTGAAGAAATTTGCAAAGAACGAAATATCCGGCCAAACGAACTGGCTAACATTTCCGGCGTTACTCCATCAACTGTTTACAGTATGCTTGACAATCGCCGTCATGATGTTTCGGTTATTACCGTTAAAAAACTTTGTGATGGTCTTAATATCACAATTGGAGAATTTTTTTCTGACGAATTATTTAATTCAGCAGAACAAGAAATAAAATAGTATCAATTATTGAAAAAGCACCGCCCTTTCGGGCGGTGCTCTTTTTGTTTATTCTTTATCAAGTATTATTTTCATCATGCGTTCCGGGTCATGGAGGAAGTTTTTCATTATCTGAAAATGTTCTGTTTCTTTATATTCCTTTTCTTCAATGCCGCTTTTTGAAAATTCATAGACCCTCGCTCCGGGAAAAGCCATTATCATGGGCGAATGGGTCGCGATTATAAACTGGGAATCCGCATCAATAAGCCTTTTTATCTCCGCAATAAGGATCATAATGCTTTGGGGCGAAAGGGCGGCTTCCGGCTCATCCAGGATGTATAGGCCTTTTCCGACAAAACGGTTTTGGATAAGGGCAAGAAAACTTTCTCCGTGGGACTGTTCGTGAAGCGAAACTCCGCCGTATCTTGCGATAAGGGTATGGTCCTCGTCGATTTCGTTTATATAGCTTGCCACGTTATAAAAACTTTCCGCCCTAAGGAAAAATCCGTCTTTTGGAAAAGCCCTTCGAACAAGTATGATGTTTTCATAAAGTTTGGAATGGGTCTCGGCAGTTGAAAAATCAAAATTCCTCGAACCTCCCTCCGGATTGAACCCAAAGGCAACGGCAACAGCTTCCAGAAGGGTGGATTTTCCCGTTCCGTTTTCACCGACAAAAATCGTTACCGGCGCGGAGGTATCTATTTTTCCGCCCTCAGCAAGATATTTTACCGCCGGAAGGCGGTTAAGATACGATTTTTTGCCCGGCACATTTTTAAGATATACGGAATCGATATATGTTTTCATGCCGCACCTCCCTTGTAAAAAAGCCTCCCCTTGAAAAGGGGAGGTGGTAAAATCCAAAATTTTGACGAAAGGATGATATTATTCTTTCGCTTCGTCAACCATGGTCTGGAATACGGTGGAAAGTTCCTCATATTTATCGATCATGGCGTTAAGGCGTTCAGAATGTTTGGTGATGCCATCCGCCTCGTATTTATCGCGGAGTTCGCTCCATTCTTTGGGATATTTTGCGGTAAGTTCAAGAAGAAGGGCAAAAAATCCGTCGTGGTCAAGTTTTTTTGTTCTTGCCTGCTTTTCCGCGGGAAGAATATAGCTTACAAAAACGTCGCTTACCTTCTGGCGGGCGGACATAAGGGCGGCTTCGCCGTCCTCCCTGCTTTCAAGAAGGGTTTCAAGTATCTCCTGGTTTTCCATTTTTTCGGTGGCAAGATAGATTCTCATGTCGTCCGCAAGTCTTGGAATGGGTTTCATTTCTTTAAATCCTCCTTATTTTATGCCGGCCATCATATAGGCGCATTTATAAACGTCGCCGCAGCCCAGGGTTATTACAAGATCGCCGGGCTTTGCGTTTGCAAGAGTATATTCTGCCATTTCTTCAAAAGTATTGAACCAGACGCTTCCGGGGATCTTATCCGCAAGGTCCTTGGTATATACGTTATAGGTGTTTTTTTCACGGCTGCCCATAATTTCGCTCATAACAACATGGTCCGCAACGGAAAGGGCTTTTGCAAAATCGTCCATGAGGATAGCTGTTCTGGAATAGGTGAAAGGCTGGAACACCGCCCATACTTCGTTAAAATCCATTTCTTTTGCGGCTCTAAGAGTTGCCTCAAGCTCCGTTGGGTGGTGGGCATAGTCATCCGCAATAGTAACGCCGTTTACTTCGCCGAGCACCTCAAAACGTCTTCCCGCTCCGGGGAATTTATCGATATGCTCCGCAACCTGTTCCGGCGCCATGCCGACATAAATGCATGCGGCAGCACAGGCAATGGAGTTGAGGATATTATGCTTTCCGGGGATGGAAAGTTCGATTTCGGCAATGGCCTCGCCCTTATGCATAAGGGTATAGCCGGAACGCGCACCACCGAGCTTATGAACATCCTTTGCCCAGTAATCGTTTTTTTCGCTCCAGCCGAAGGTGATAATTTCTTTATCAAGGCCTTCAACGGCTTTCATGGTGTTTTCGTCATCGCCGTTTACGATAAGGGCACCGGTGCTGTTTTCGGCAAATTTGCGGAAGGATCTTATGGCTCCGTTTATGTCACCGAAATAATCAAGGTGGTCGTTATCTATATTGAGAATAATAGAAATATCGTTTGAAAGTTTAAGGAAAGTATCGACAAATTCACAGGCTTCCACAACAAAGATATCGCTTTTTCCCGCTCTTCCGCTTCCGCCAAGGGCCTTTACCTTTCCGCCGATGAATGCGCTGGGATCAAATCCACCCTCAAGAAGAACCTGGGCTATCATGCCGCTGGTGGTTGTTTTTCCGTGAGTTCCAGCAACGCAGAGTGCCTTGCTGTATCTTCTGGAAAGAACACCGAGCATTTCGCTTCTTTCAAGGCAGGGAACGCCGCTTGCCTTTGCGGCAATAAGTTCCGGGTTATCCGCCATGATTGCGGCAGTATAAACGATAAGGTCCGCCCCTTCGATATTTTCCGCCTTTTGGCCAAAGATGACCTCGATGCCCATTTTGCGTTCGATTTTGGTTGTTTCGGTTTCGTTGTTATCGGAACCGGTTATGTAAAAGCCTTCTTTATGGAGTATCTGGACCATAGGGAACATTCCCGAGCCGCCGATACCTATAAAATGAAGGTGCTTTTTTCCTTTAAGAATGTTTTCATCAACTGTCATAGCGTTTCGCTCCTCATACAGTTTTGCGGCAAAGCCGCAGAATTATCCTTATATATTATACAGCGAACGAAGAAAAAAATAAACAGCTTTTTTATTTTTCCCTGAATAAATCCCCGAAAAAACGGCGATAATCATATCGCAAAACATTTTCGGAGGATTATATTATGAACATCACGGATATCCGCATCAGAAAAATTTATGAAAACGAAAGACTTCGGGCCCTTGTTTCGGTTACTATCGACCATGACCTTGCAGTGCATGATTTAAAAGTTATCTCCGGGCCGGAGCGGCTTTTTGTCGCCATGCCAAGCCGCAGGGACGAAAGCGGCGTCTTTAGGGATGTTGTGCATCCGATTACTCCCGAAGCACGAAAATGCCTCGAAGAGGCTGTGCTGGCCGCTTATGACGAGCATCTTGCCCAGCTTGAAGCGGAAAGCGAATTTGAACTTGAATAAAAAAGCCTCCCGAAAAGGGAGGCTTCTTTTTTTATACACCGAGGTATGCTTTTTTAACTTCTTCGCTTGCGGCAAGCTCCGCTCCGGTTCCGGAAAGAACGATGCTTCCGGTTTCAAGAACGTATGCTCTGTCGGAAATAGCAAGGGATTTTCCCGCATTCTGTTCAACAAGAAGAATGGTGGTTCCGTCCTTGTTGATGTCCTTGATAATATCAAAAACTTCATCAACAAGAAGGGGCGAAAGACCCATGGAAGGTTCGTCAAGCATCAGCAGCTTAGGTCTTGACATAAGGGCGCGGCCCATGGCAAGCATCTGCTGTTCGCCGCCGGAAAGAGTTCCGGCGATCTGGTTGCTTCTTTCCGCAAGTCGGGGGAAGCGTTTATAAACGTTCTCAAGGTCCTCTTTAAAGGTGTCCTCTTTCTTTCTGGAATATGCGCCCATAAGAAGGTTTTCATAAACCGTAAGCTCCTGGAAGATTCTTCTTCCTTCCGGAACCTGGGACATACCGAGATGTACTATTTTATGGCAGGGCATTTTGGTAATATCCTGTCCGTCATAGGTAACGGTGCCGTGGCGGCTTGGGATAAGACCGATAACACTCTGCATGGTGGTTGTTTTTCCGGCGCCGTTTGCACCGATAAGGGTAACAATCTCCCCTTCTTTAACCTCAAAGCTGATTCCTTTAAGGGCCTGAATAACGCCGTAGGAAACTTCGAGATCTTTAACTTCCAAAAGTGCCATTCTGCGTTATCCTCCTATATATGCTTTGATTACTTCGGGATCGTTAAGGGCAACCTCGGGCGGGCCCTGAACAAGCGAAGTTCCGAAGTTGAGAACGGTGATCTCATCGCAAAGACCGGAAACGAACTTCATATCGTGCTCAATGAGCAGGATAGTTACGCCGTATTCATCACGGATCCTGCGGACGATGCTCATAAGGTCCTCTGTTTCGTGGGGGTTCATACCGGCCGCAGGCTCATCAAGGCAAAGAAGCTTTGGATTTGTTGCAAGGGCACGGGCGATTTCAAGCTTTCTCTGTTTTCCGTAAGGAAGGTTACATGAAAGGCTGTTGCGTTCATCAAGAAGCCCGACGATATCAAGGATCTCTTTCGCGCGTTCGCGCATGGCCTTTTCGATTTTAAAATGCTTCGGAAGGCGGAAGATGCTTGTTAAAACGCCGCATTTGTATTCAGGCTGGTTATGAAGGCCGACCATTACGTTGCGGACTACGGTCATGTTGTTGAAAAGACGGATATTCTGGAAGGTTCTTGCGATACCTCTGTGGTTGATGGTTTCCTGGCCTTTTCCGGTAAGGTCCTCGCCGTCGAGCCAGAACTTTCCGGTGGTGGGTTTATAAACGCCGGTGATCATGTTGAAAACGGTGGTTTTACCCGCGCCGTTGGGTCCAACAAGACCGTAAAGCTGTTTTTCCTTTATCTCAAGGTTGAGGTTCTGAACAGCTTTAAGGCCGCCGAAGGAAATTCCGAGGTTTTCGGTTTTAAGAACAACTTTAGACATTATTTATCCTCCTTTCCGGCCTTATCAGGGGTATAGGGGGAAGAAACCTGAAGATCGACGGAAAGAACTTCGTCCATCTTGATCTTGGTGGGAACACGGTCCCATTTGGCTTCATCGTCACGGTGTTTGGACGGATTATGGGGTCTAAATCTGTTGATGAGGGCTTTGATATTGTATTTTTCACGGAAGGATTTAAGCTTCGGTGCGTTGTTATAAACAACAAGAACAATGAGGATGAGAGCATATATGAGGTCCTGAAGAACGGCAAGGTTGCCGGTGAGGATGGTCTGGAGCTCAACATCGAGGAAGGTTATAAGGGCTGCGGCGATGATAGCGCCGTTGATGTTGCCCATGCCGCCGAGAACGACCATAACAAGTATCTCGATGGAATAGTTATAGCTGAACTTGGTGCTCTGTACGGTAAAGTTGGAATAGCTGTAAAGAACGCCGGCGATTCCTGCAAAGAAAGAGGAAACGGTGAAAACAAGGAGTTTATACTTGGTAACATCTATGCCGGTTGCCCTTGCGGCTATTTCATTATCGCGGATAGCGGTTATTGCGCGGCCGTGTTTGGAACGGATAAGGTTCTGAGTAACGGCAAGGGTTGCAAGAACCATAACAAAAGCGATGATGAAAAGGATGTCCTTATTAAAACGGGGGGTATCAAGACCGAGGGAGCCGCCAAAGGATTCCTTGCTGGAGTTCATAAATACGGAACGGACGATCTCACCAAAAGCAAGGGTTACTATCGCAAGATAGTCGCCGCGAAGTCTTAATGCCGGAAGACCGATTATCATTCCGAAAACTGCGGCAACAACGCCGCCAACAAGAAGAGAAACGATAAGAGTGGGCCATTCGCCAAGAATCGGCTCAAGAATGACCGCCGTTTTGCCGCCAAGATACGCGCCTATGCACATAAATCCTGCGTGGCCAAGGGAAAGTTCGCCAAGAAAACCTACTACCATGCTGAGAGAAACAGCCAGGGTTATGGCAATGGCAATTTTTTCAAGAAGATACTTATCGGAGCTTTCAAGAAAACCGGTAAGAGAAAGAATTGCAAAAAGAAGGGTTATTGCTGCAACTACGATGTAGTTGAGATAATGATTCCATTTAACGGTATTAAGCTTCGTCATTATACTTTCTCCCTTCTCTTCTTGCCAAGGATACCGGTAGGACGAACAAGAAGTATTATAATAAGAATGATGAACTCGATTGCGTCGGTATAAGGTGCAACGGGCGGAACGGTAAGGGATATAGCCTCAACAACACCCATAAGGATACCGCCGAGCATTGCTCCGGGAATAGAACCGATACCGCCGATAACCGCTGCGGTAAATGCCTTGATACCTGGCATTGCGCCGAGAGTATTGGAAAGGCTTGGGGATTTCATAAGCATGAAAAGTCCCGCAAATGCAGCAAGACCGGATCCGATTGCAAAAGTGATCATGATAATGCGGTTTACGTTGATACCCATAAGCTGGGCTGCGCCTTTATCTTCAGAAACAGCGATCATTGCACGGCCGGTTCTTGTGTATTTTACAAAAAGGCTCAGGGCAGTCATAATAACAACGGAACAGCCGAGGGTAACAATAATATATACCGGAATGGAAAGTCCGGCAAATTTAAGGTTTCCAAGATCCGCAATGGTAACCATTTTCGGTGCTGAACCAAAAATCATCTGTGCGGAGGACTGGAGAAGATAGCTTACGCCGATAGCGGTAATAAGAACAGCAAGCGGTGATGCGCCGCGAAGAGGGCGATATGCTACTTTTTCAATGGTAATGCCGAGAACGATACAGCAAAGCACCGCGGCAAGAAAACTTATGATCGGATTACCGGAAACAGTAAGTCCCACATAAATCATATAGCCGCCGACCATGATTACGTCGCCATGGGCAAAGTTAAGCATCTTTGCGATGCCGTAAACCATTGTATATCCCAGCGCGATCATGGCGTATGTACTGCCTATACTCAGGCCGTTTATCAAAGTTTCAATAAATTCCATAACATTTCCTACATCTTTTCAATTACGACGATTTGCCGGGGCAGAATTCTGCACCGGCAAACCGCAGTGAATTATAATTTTTTTAAAAATTATCCGTTAAAAGAATCAGTTAGCTTCTTTAAGGGTATATTTTACAGCGCCTTTTGCAACATAGCCGTTTTCATCCCAGGTGATGTTTTCGCCGGTTACGCCGCTGAAAGTATAGCCGCTTTCAAATATTTCAATGAAAATATCGGAAAGATCGGAAGCAGAGATGGTAACGGGAATTTCTTTTCCTTCTTCAATAGCTTCTACCATTGCATAATAGAGAGCGTAAACGCAGTCATAAGCGGAAGCGCCGAACTGGTTAAGGGTATCGGAACCGAATTTTTCGGTATATTTTGCAACGTATTCAGCAGCAGGACCTTCGGTTGCATTGGAATCGAAGTGAGAAAGCATGGAAACTTCCTGAGGAATTACGGAGAAGTCTTCAAACTGACCTGCAAGGCCGTCAAAACCGTCGCATCCATAGTAAACAGCGTCATCAGCGATAATGCCTTTTGCCTGGGTCATGAAGATGGAAGCAGGCTGATAATAGATGGGCATGAAGATGAAGCTGCAGTTTTTAAGAGTGGAGATCTGGGAAGAGAAGTCGGATGCTTCACCGGTGAAAACTGCTTCAACAGTTGTGATGGAAGGATCAAGGTTATCTTTAAACTGTTCGCAGATACCGTTGGAATAAGCGTCATCGGATTTATAGAAAACGCCGATTTCGCTAAGACCGAGGGTGTTTACATATTCTGCAGCAACTTTACCCTGGTTACCATCTGCAAAGCACATCTGATAGCCGTTTACAAATTCCGGGATTTTATCGCCGGAAGCGGAAGGAGTAAGGAAGAATACGTTATCTTCAACAGAAAGCTTGCTGTATTCAAGTCCGGGTCCGGTGGTTACGGTACCGAGGGAGATCTGCATACCGCCTTCAAGCATGGAAGCATAGTTTGCAGCAACTTTGGTTGCGTCGTGGGTATCGTCGGTTGCGACGAGTTTGAACATAACGCCGTTAAGGCCGCCGGCTGCATTGATCTCATCAACAGCCATCTGTGCGGAGTTCTGAACAGCAACGCCGTAAACTGCTGCGCCGCCGGTAAGGGGACCGGAAACGCCGATGATATATTCAGTATTTTCTGCGGTATAATCTGCGCCGCCGGAACATGCAGCAAAGCTGAATACCATTACGAGGGCAAGAGCTGCTGCGGCGAGTTTTTTGAAATTGGATTTCATGTTTTTTGCCTCTTTTCAACGATTTAAAGTGATTGAGTCTATAATAGCACAAATCTCCCGATATGTTAATAGTTAATACTCACAATTTTTGAATATTTTTTTATTAAGTTTTTATATATATTAAAGAAAATATCCAAAAATAATGAATATTATACAGTTTTTATTGTATATTTTACAGCTTTTATACATCAAAAAAGAGATATCCGGCAAGGATATCCCTTTTCAAAATATTGAAATTTTCTACTTTTTGTAATAACATTCGACTGTTTTTACATTCAGTAAATTTTATTCAATGCTTTTAACAAAAGGCTTAAGATATTTTACCGCTTCGCCCTTATGTTCCCAGTCATCAGCCATTGCGGCGTATACTTCATAGCCGATTCCGCCTTCGGTCCAATAGGCTCTTGCGCTGGAGCGGAAACCTTTCTGCGGGTTGTTATGGATAAAATAGATCTCTTTTCCGGAATCGGTTTTCATGATCTTTTCCTTCCATTTTCCCTCTTTTTCATAGGAATTCCAGACCGACGTTGCGGTTGTTTTTTCTTCAGAAAGAGAGATATAGGTATATGCGTAAACAAAGTTGCCTTTATTGTCGTAATCCACGATAAAGCTTACGGTTGCGCCGGTGGGAACAAATCCGCCCTCGGCTTCGCTTACTTTTTTACCGGTTAAGGTTATGCTGCAGGGCCAGAGAGAAGTTTTTTTCGCTTTTCTGCGCTCTGCAAGATAGTTTATACCCTCTCTTATCTCGTCGCCAAGGCAGAAATCAAGGCCCATATATTCTTCCAGTTCATCAACGGTATAATTATTTCTTTCATCGGTTATGTCGAAATAGAAGTTAAGGGAAGCCCAGAGTTCTTCTCCTTCAGGAAGAACATATTCCTCGTTATTGTAATCTCTATAGGTTTGCTGGATGGTTTTATAATTATAATGGAGTGCCGCAACACAGTCGGAATAGAATTCTTCGCTTACTTTTTGCGGTTCAAGCTTATATTCAACGGTCATTTCATAAAATTCCGCTTCATCAACATCCCCGTAATAAAGGGAATAAAGGCCCTCACCGTCAATAACTTTTGTGTTATATGAAGTGGTGATGTTGCCTACGGCATAGGCCGTTACGGAGAAAACCATAATAAGGGCTGCGGCGATAAGCACCTTCCAGCTTCCGGAAAGTTTCTTCGGTTTTCTTTCTTCAAAGTCAAAAAGGTCGTCATCAATATCGTTCATTGCATTCAAAAGGTCTTTTTCGTTCATATACCGAGATCCTCCTTTTCAAGTTCTTTTTTAAGGCGTTTTCTTATCCGGCAAAGAATCACGGAAACTTTATTTTCCGAACATCCGTCCTGCTTTGCAATTTCGCTTATACTTTCGCAAAGCCAGTATCTTCTTACGAATATATTCCGCTGTTCCTTTGAAAGAGAGCGGACAAAGCTGTTCATAAAATCCCGAAGAGCTATCAGATCCGCTTCGTGTTCAAAAAGTGGAGCCGGAATACATTCCGAAAGCTCGTCCAGCTGGAGTTTTATC
Organism: Oscillospiraceae bacterium; assembly: GCA_017436125.1. Lineage (GTDB taxonomy): Bacteria > Bacillota > Clostridia > Oscillospirales > Ruminococcaceae > UMGS1668. Next base: position 25,585 of record JAFSDS010000006.1, read on the forward strand.
CCTCCGTCGCGCTTTTTTGCCTTTTCCGCATCAAGCTTTTTAAGAGCGGTGTTTCTTGCGATTTTTCCGAGATAAAGCTTAAGGTTTTGCGGTCCATTCGGCGGAACGGAATTCCATAATCCGGAAAGAGCGTCGTTCCAGCATTCCTCCGCGTCCTCCCTGCTGCCAAGTATCCTTTCGGCAACGGCAACGCAGTAGCTTTTATATTTTTCTTCCGCCGCAAAAAGGGCTTTTTCATCCCTTTTAAGCAAAAGTTCGATTATCTCTCCGTCATGCAAAAAAACACCTCCTTTTCTCTTTTTTCAGAAAGCTCTCTCAATATATAAGACCGTAAAAGTATTTAAAATCTTTCACTTTAATATTCCAAAACGGAATAATCCTTTACTTATTTTTCCCTGCGTGATACCATATCAGCAAAGGGGGCGTTTTTTATGAACGAAAAAACAAAAACTTCTTTAAAAAAGGCCTTGGTTTATATTATAATTTTTGCCGTTGGAATAGCAACAGGCATTTTCGCCGTAAAATCCGGCTTTGAATATAAAGGCCTTGAGGCAACGGCAAAAAGGCTTTCTTTAAACACCAACATGCAGCTTAATAAAATAACCCTTGCCGGTTTGGATGACCCCGAAGCACTTTATGAGGCGCTCTATAACGAATGTCTTTATCTTGAAATTATAGACCGCACCGGATATTGGTTTTTGAATAAAGACGACGCCCTGGATGAAGAGGATTTTACCCGTTTATATAATACCTTCATCGAAGCAAGGGATCTTTCAAAAAAACTTGCCGAAGGCGAACAGCTTTCCGACGAAGATTTATTATGGCTCGAGGTTTTTATAAACACCGTTCACTCTTCCTTTTCCGGAAGCAGACATTATCAGATTTTTATTGACCGGTTTTATTAAAAAATTTCATAAAAAAGGCTCCCTTTTCGGGAGCCGTTTTTTTATTTGGATTTACTTTCTTTAAGGGGAACAATGCTGTTCCAGCAGTTTTTGTCCTTGCTGTCGCGGATGAAATATCCGGTGCGGACAAACTGGAATCTTTCGTTCTCCCCTGCTTCTGCAAGGCTTGCTTCAAGCTTTGCGTTTTTATATTCCTTAACGGAATCGGGGTTAAGGTAATCGTTATATTCTTTTCCTTCGGGAAGGGTGACCATGTTTGCTTCGGTGAAAAGGCGGTCATACATGCGAACATCCGCATCGATTGCGGATTTTGCGCTTACCCAATGGATGGTGCCTTTTACTTTTCTTCCGTCAACAGGCATTCCGTTTCCGGTTTCAAGGTCTGCTTCAACGCGAATTTCGGTTACATTTCCGTTTTCGTCGATATCAAAATCCTTGCATTTTACGATATATCCGCCCATAAGACGAACTTCTCCCTCCGGTTTAAGGCGGAAGAACTTAGGCGGAGGAACTGCCGCAAAGTCCTCGCGGTCGATATAAAGCTCGCGGCTGAATTCAACCTTTCTGCTGCCGGCTTCCGGATCGTTTACGTTGTTTGCGATTTCAAAATATTCGGTTTTATCTTCCGGATAGTTTGTAACAACAACTTTAACGGGGTCGATAACGGCCATTCTTCTGGTTGCGGAATAGTTCAGCTCATCGCGGATGCAGTGCTCAAGAAGTTCCACCGCAACAAGGGAATCCGCCTTGGAAACACCTGCGGTTTTAACAAATTCGATGATGGAGGAAGGGGTATAGCCTCTTCTTCTCATACCGGAAAGGGTGGGCATTCTGGGGTCGTCCCAACCGTCAACAACACCTTTTTCAACAAGCTCGCGAAGATAGCGCTTGCTCATAACGGTATAGGTTACGTTAAGACGGGCAAATTCATACTGATGGGGAACGGGTTTTTCAAAACCAACGTTTTCAACGACCCAGTCATAGAGCGGGCGGTGGTTTGCAAACTCGATGGAGCAGCAGGAATAGGTGATGCCTTCAAGAGCGTCCTGAATGGGGTGCGCAAAGTCATAAAGAGGATAGATGCACCATTTATCGCCCTGGCGGTGGTGGGTCGCGCGTTTGATGCGGTAGATAGCCGGGTCGCGCATATTCATATTGGGGCTTGCAAGGTCGATTTTTGCGCGGAGAGTCTTGGTTCCGTCCTCAAATTCGCCGGCTTTCATGCGGCGGAAAAGGTCAAGGTTCTCCTCCGGGGTTCTGTCGCGGTAAGGGCTGGGGCGGCTGGGTTTGCCTGCGTCGGTTCCGCGGTATTCCTGCATTTCCTCACGGGTAAGGTCATCAACGTATGCTTTGCCGTCGATGATGAGCTTTTCCGCAAATTCATAGCATTTGTCAAAATAGTCGGAACCATAGAAAATGCCGCCGTTGGGTTCATAACCAAGCCAGCGGATATCGCGGAGGATGCTCTGGACGTATTCGTCGTCCTCTCTTGCAGGGTTGGTATCATCATAGCGAAGATTGAATTTTCCGTTATATTTTTCCGCGGTGGATGCGTTTATCCAGATAGCTTTTGCGGAACCTATATGGAGATATCCGTTGGGTTCCGGAGGAAAACGGGTATGGACCTCGGTATTGACGCCTTCCGCAAGATCTTTGTCGATTATGTCATGTATAAAGTTAGATACTACTTCTTCAGGCATAGCAGATATCCTTTCGTTTTTATTTTCGGTTAAAATCAAAGCGCCGCAAGGGCCTTTTCAAGTCTTTCAAGAACTTTTTCTCTTCCAAGGATGTTCATAACGGTGAACATATCCGGGCTGTTTACTCTTCCGGTAACGGCCATTCTGATAACGGCGGAAATATCTCCGACATGGCCTTTGAATGCATCCGGATTCTGTTTATATTCCTTCGGGGATGCGGCGTATCCCATGGAAACAGAAAGTTCTTTTATCTTTCCAAACCATTTGGTCTGGTCGTCGTGCTCATCATAAATCTCTGCATATTTTTTGAGCACGGCTGCAACATCCTCGGTGCTCATAGTTTCGGGATACTGTTTTCCCTCTACAAAAAGTTCATCATAGAAGAAAGCCATATAGTCCTTCATTTCGCTCCAGACGGCTATATCTTTTCTGGGCTTCGGAACGCCGCGGCCTATGGAGATAATGGCTTTTGCATATTCCGGATCTCTTGCAAGAAGCTGATAGAACTCGTTATCGTATTTTTCTGCCCAATCGGAGAAGTATTCCCATACTTTTTCGGTGGTGAGCATTGCAACAACGTTTTTGGAAACGTCGCGGAGCTTATCAAGGTCAAAAAGTGAGCCGGAAACGCTCATCTTGTTGGTGGTGAATTTAAAGTTCTCATAAGGCTCCTTCGGGTTTGCAAGGCGCCATTCCTCAAAGTTGGAGTTGAGGAGAGTGAGAAGGTATTCGATAACGGAAGGAACGGGATATCCCTCTTCAAAATAGAAGTCGAGGGCAAGTTCCGGGTCTTTTCTCTTTGAAAGTTTGCGTTTGCTTTCGCCATCCATTTTCATAAGCTGGGCGGTGTGAACGTATTTAGGCATCTTCCAGCCAAGAGCGCTGAAAAGCTGAACGTGGATGGGCCAGGTTGCAAGCCATTCCTCGCCGCGGACGACGTGGGTGGTTTTCATAAGGTGGTCGTCAACAACATGTGCAAAATGGTAAGTGGGGATGCCGTCGGACTTAAGAAGAACAACATCCTGATCGTTTTCCGGCATATCGATCTTGCCTTTTACAAGGTCGTTGAGATGGAGATATTTTTCTGCATCGCCTTCGCTGCGGAAGCGAAGAACCCAGCTTTTGCCCTCCTCAAGAGCTTTTGCAACATCTTCAAGAGGCATATCGCGATGGGTCGCCCATTTTCCGTAATAACCGGGGTTTGCTTTTTCAGCTTCCTGCTGTTCTCTCATGGCAGCAAGGTCCTCTTCGGTGCAGAAGCAGGGATATGCCTTGCCTTCGGCAACAAGTTTTTTTGCAAAAACATGATAGATAGAAGCTCTCTGACGCTGGCGATAGGGGCCGTAATCGCCTTTTTCGCCGTCGATAAGTGCGCCTTCGTCAAAATTAAGTCCGAATTTTTTGAAAACGGAAATAATGGTTTCAACGCCGCCTTCAACCGCGCGTTTTGCGTCGGTATCTTCTATGCGGAGAAAGAAAACGCCGCCGCTCTGGTGCGCAAGGCGTTCATCGGTGATGGCGCCGAAAAGGTTACCAAGATGCATAAAACCGGTGGGGCTGGGTGCAATTCTGGTTACCTTTGCGCCTTCAGGAAGATCTCTTTGGGGATAGCGTGCCTCTACCTCATCGGCAGTTTCGGTCACGTTCGGGAACAGAAGTTCCGCAAGTTTTTCATAATCCATGGTTATTTTTCCTCCTCAAAAGGGAATAAAACATACATAATTTATTTTATCATGTTTTATTGCTGTTTACAACTGTTTATCCCCATTTTTTGTGTTTTAAACACAAATTTGGATAATAAAAAAGCCTCCGCAAAACGGAGACTTTCTAATTATAAAAGGAAAAGCCTTTCCCTTTCGGGAAAGGCTTTAGATCTTTTTGCTTACGCGAATAAATTATTCGTTGATAGCGATTACAACACCGGAACCAACGGTACGGCCGCCTTCACGGATAGCGAAACGGAGACCGGTTTCGATTGCGATAGGTTCGATGAGCTCAACATCCATTTCAACGTTATCGCCAGGCATGCACATCTCTACGCCTTCGGGAAGAGTGATTACGCCGGTAACGTCAGTGGTTCTGAAGAAGAACTGAGGACGATAGTTGTTGAAGAAAGGAGTATGACGGCCGCCTTCGTCCTTTTTAAGAACGTAAACCTGGCCGCGGAAGCATTTGTGGGGATGGATGGAGTTGGGTTTTGCAAGAACCTGACCACGTCTAACTTCGGTTCTCTGAACACCACGGAGGAGAGCACCGATGTTATCGCCTGCTTCACCGTAGTCGAGGATTTTGTGGAACATCTCAACACCGGTAACAACAGTTTTCTTTTTCTCTTCGGTAAGACCAACGATTTCAACTTCATCGCCGGTGTGGATCTGGCCACGCTCTACACGGCCGGTAACAACGGTACCACGGCCGGTGATGGTGAAGATGTCTTCGATAGGCATAAGGAAGGGAAGGTCTGCTTTACGTTCAGGAGT
>JAFSDS010000077.1 GCA_017436125.1 Oscillospiraceae bacterium
ACCCCTGAAACCCCGAATTGGAAAGGAGCTGATTTTAATGAACAGGAATGAAAAAGAAAGGACAATGCGGCTGGATTTGAGAGTTTCGCCGCAGGAAAAGAAAAAGATAGAATCCACCGCAAAGAAATGCGGTATATCCGTTTCGGAATATATGAGGCAGAGAGCATTGGGATTTTCTCCGAGAGAGATTCCGCCGATAGAATTTTACTCCGTTATGCAGAATCTCTATCGGATAAACGAAAAGCTCGATAAATATTCCCCGGAAACAGAAAGAAAGCTTGATTCTCTAATCGAAGATATGCGTCTGCAGTTTCTCTCTCCGGGGAAAGAAAACACAGATGAGATAAAGAAATCGGTGAACGGATAATGGCAACAACAGGATTCTGGCCTGTGAAAAGCAGGCTTAAAGATGTGATAGATTACGCCGAAAACCCGGATAAAACCATAGATAGAAAATGCGTCGATAAGGATTTGTGGTATGTTATCCGCTATGCGGAAAATGACAGCAAGACCGATAAAAAGATGTATGTAAGCGGAATAAACTGCTCGCCGAAAACAGCATACGAACAGATGAATGCTACAAAAGCAAGATTCGGAAAGCAGGGCGGAAACGTTGCATATCACGGTTATCAGAGTTTTAAAACCGGAGAAGTCACTCCGGAAGAAGCGCACCAGATCGGGATAAGAACGGCAAAGAGAATCTGGGGCAGCAGATTCGAGATAGTCGTCACTACACATCTCAATACGGATAATATCCATAACCATATAGTCGTAAATTCCGTTTCATTCGTTGACGGAAAGAAATATGAAAACCATATCCGCGACCATATCGCGCTTCGGGAAGAATCGGACGAGATATGCGCGGAATACGGAAAATCCGTTCTGAAGGATTCGAACTTTTATAGCAAGGGTAAAAAGAAAGAATACTGGATCCATAAGAACGGCGGTATGACACGCAGAGATATGCTGAAAAAAGATATTGACGAAGCTCTTTCCGTTGCGATGACAAGGCAGCAGTTTGATCATCAGCTTATGATGCTGGGCTACAGATATGTAAGAAACGGGAACTATGCGCACCCGTCAATTATCGCGCCGGGTTGGAAAAGAGCTGTACGCATAGATTCCCTTGGAGAAAAATATACCGAAGAGAATATCAGAAACCGCATACTTGAAAATCCGGAGCACCCGGAATATCAGCCGAAAAACTGGATAAGAAAACCGAAGACGCCGCTTTATGAAATCGAAATAGAATTCCGAAAAGCCATGCAGATGGACGCAATTCAGCTATTGATGCAGATATTTATCGATATGCTTCTGCATGCGCTGAATCTTGATATTCCGGAAAGGAAAAGACCGGTTTCGCCTTTACTTCGTGATGAGGTGAGAAAACTTGATAGGTATAACGAGCAGATAAGGCTTCTTGCCGGATTCGAAATCGAAACCGGCGAGGAGCTTCTTTCATTTATCGAAGAAACGGAAGAAAAGATAAAAAATCTCGAAAACGAACGGCAGAAAATCTATAACAAAATCCGAAGGGTTAAAACACCCGAAGAAGAGGAAAAATTAAAACAGAGAGCAAGAGATATTTCCGCGGAGATAAAACCTTTGCGAAAACAAAAGAAAACCGCAGAGGAAATTGCAGAAAATATTCCAAAAATCAAAGAACTATTAAGATCGGAAATGGAAATGGAAGTTTCCGTTTTGGAAAAAGAAAACACAAGACAACGATCGAGAGAGAGGTAATATACATGAAAAACACAGAAAGATTTATAGAGAACATCGAGATAACGAAACTTCATCCTTTTGAAGGAAACCCATACAAAGTCCGGGACGATGCGGATATGGAAAGCCTTGAAGAAAGCATAAGTGAACAAGGCATCGCCATGCCGCTTCTGGTTCGTCCTTTGGAAAATGCGGAAGGAGAATATGAGATAATATCCGGGCACCGCAGACTTTTTGCCGCAAGGCGGCTTGGGCTTGAAAAAGTTCCGGTGATAGTTTATGACATCAGCCGTGAAGATGCCATAGTTATGCTGGTTGACAGCAACCTTTTCCGGGAACATGTTCTTCCATCGGAAAAGGCCTTTGCCTACAAAATGAAGCTGGAAGCTATGAATCACAAAGGCAGGACAACGTGTGGACAAGTTGGCCACAAGTCCCGCGACAATATTTCTGAGGAAGAAAGCGGACGGCAGATTCAAAGATATATCCGCCTTACACAGCTTATTGGTGAGCTTCTGATACTGGTGGACGAAGGAAAAATCGCTTTCACTCCGGCTGTTGAACTGTCATTCCTGACCGAGCAGGAACAGCGAACTCTGCTTGAGCAAGTGGTTCTTGGTGACTGCACTCCTTCCCTTTCCCAGGCGAACCGCATGAAAAAACTTTCGCAGGAAGGAAAACTCACTTACGAAGAAATACAGAAAATCATGTCCGAAGAAAAGGCAAATCAGCGGGAAATGTTCAAAGTTCCTATTTCAAAAATCGAAAAATACGTTCCGAAAGCAAACCGAAAACAGCTTGAGGATTTCGTGCTCAAAGCCTGCGAATACTACGCAAAATATCTCATCAAACAGAAAGAACGAGAACGGTGAGGTGGGCTTATGCAAAATGAAAAATTTGTTATCAAAACCGCCTTAAACTGCATAAGTCCTCAAAAATCTGTTGAAACTAAAAGCAGCGAGGAGAGTGATTTTGTATGGAGATGAATGTTAGAAGCGACCGAAAACTGGTCGAAATCTGGCTCAGCAACACGGAAAAATCAAACCCGATTACCCGCATGGATATAAACGGCATCTGCGATAAATACAAAAAGCAAAACTACCTTGTTGCCGTCTTTGAATCCGGAAGCGAAAATCTATTCCAAAACACTCTCGACCTTTTGGTTTATAACAGAAAGCGAACCGCTGAAAAAGAGGTCAGGGAAAGAAAACCGGAATACGCATTGCAGTAAAAAATGGGGAGGGAACAATTCCCTCCCCTTATTTTTATCCGCACATTTGCAAAGTTTTTTTAATTTCTATAGATTATATCTGTATCAATATATGAAAGGAGAATTGCTTTGACAGAACGTTTTGATATTGTCGGATACGCACGAATTTCCGTCGATGACGAACTGGACCGGGACAACGTATCCATCGAAAACCAGAAAGCAATAATCACAGATTACGTCAAAAACCGCTTTCCCGGAAGCACCCTTACTTTTTACGAAGACCGGGACCGTTCCGGCTATACTTTTGAACAGCGCGAAGGCTATCAGGCAATGCGGAAGGAACTTATCCGCCACCAATACGATATTCTTGTTGTAAAGGATTTTTCCCGTTTTTCAAGGCGAAACAGCCGAGGCCTTGTGGAGCTTGAGGATTTAAGAGATGCGGGAATCCGCATTATTTCCATCGGCGACGGGATAGATTTTCCGAACGACGATGACTGGCTCAAAATCCAGTTCCAGTTTCTTATCAATGAAATGCCCGTAACGGATACTTCTAAGAAAGTTCGCAGCGTTATAAAACGCAGGCAAGCGGACGGAAAATGGATCTGCGCCGCGCCATACGGATACATCGTCAACAAACGAAAGGAATTTGAAATAGTTCCGACGGAAGCGGAAACCGTACGCAATATATTTGACCTTTACAACAACAAAGGCTGGGGCTATAAGAAAATCGCCAACTACCTTACGGAGCAGGGCATACCCACTCCGAGAATGGCAACGGCTATCCGCAAGGAACTTGCGGGCGAAGAATGCAAGCTGAAACCGAAAACCGCATGGAGCATTATCACCATTCAGGAAATCCTCGACAACGATTTTTATATCGGAACTTTCCGCCAGGGAAAATATACCAGGGCGAAAATCAACGGCAAGGACATAAAACGCGATGAGGACGAACACATAGTCATCGAAAACCACCATCAGCCAATTATCGATTACCGGACTTTTGCCACCACAAGGGCTCTTCGGGAAAAACGGAGCACTTCCAACTACCGGGGAAACAAGAAATATTCCAACGATTACACCGGTTTTCTTGTATGCGGCGATTGCGGAAACCCCATGTTTTCCATGAGCCGCTCCGATTTGAAGCCCGCCTACATCTGCGGAAACTATCAGCGCCGGGGACTTGCCGCCTGCACTTCTCACCATATCCGGGTGGATAAGCTGGACGAGCTTGTGAAAATCTATATCAAAAAACTGATGGACAATTCTGCTGAAATCCTCGAAAAGCTGAACGAGGAACTGGACAAGGAAAATGACGATATAGCCGAAACCGAAAACAGCGCCGATAATCTTGCGGAAGTTCTCGACAGCCTTTATGAGGAACTGAAAATCGCCAAGCGACAAAGGGTGCGCGATATTTTAAAACACCCGGAGCAGGAAGCTCTGCTTTCCGAAACCTATGACGAAATGGAGGAGGAACTGCAAAGCAAAATCAAAGGGCTGAATCACCAGATCGAAATGCTTTCGGATAAGCGCAACACAATAATTCAGGT
>JAFSDS010000007.1 GCA_017436125.1 Oscillospiraceae bacterium
GTTGAAAAAATCATCCACCAGTATCCTCACTGCTGGAGATGCAAATCTCCCATTATTTTCCGCGCAACCGAACAGTGGTTCTGCTCCGTTGACGGATTCAAAGAGGATGCCTGCAAAGCAATCGATACCGTTCAGTGGATTCCTGAATGGGGCGGCGACAGAATCAAAGGAATGGTCAACGACCGTTCCGACTGGTGCATCAGCCGTCAGAGAACCTGGGGTGTTCCGATTCCGATCTTCTATTGCAAAGACTGCGGTAAAATCATCGTAAACGAAACCACCATCGAAGCAGTTGCATCCATCTTTGAAAAAGAGGGAAGTGACGCATGGTTCAAATACAGCGCAAACGAGATCCTTCCCGAAGGATTCAAATGCGAATGCGGCTGCACCGAGTTCATTAAAGATAACAACATCATGGACGTTTGGTTCGACTCCGGTGTTTCCCATGCTGCTGTTTGCGATGAAGAACACGGCCTTGCATGGCCCGCAGACCTTTATCTTGAAGGTGCGGACCAGTACCGTGGCTGGTTCCAGTCCTCTCTTCTTACTTCCGTTGCATCCAAAGGCGGTGCACCTTATAAAGCAGTCTGCACTCACGGATGGGTTGTTGACGGTGAAGGCAAAGCAATGCATAAATCCCTTGGCAACGGCGTAAGCCCCGACGAAGTTACCGAAAAATACGGTGCAGATATTCTCAGAACCTGGGTAGCATCTTCTGACTATCATGCAGACATCAGAATTTCCGGCGACATCCTCAAACAGCTTTCCGATGTTTATCGTAAGATCAGAAACACTGCAAGATTTATTCTTTCCAACCTCAACGACTTTGATCCCGATAAAGATTCCGTTTCTGTTGAATCCCTTGATAGCATCGATAAATGGGCTCTTGCAAGGATGGATGAGATCCTCGATAAATGCAAAGCTGCATACGACAAATTCGATTTCCATATTGTATATTCCACCATCCGCGATTTCTGCACCACCGATCTTTCCAACTTCTATCTTGATATTCTTAAAGACAGACTTTATGTTGAGAAAGCAGACAGCCAGAGCAGAAGAGCAGCACAGACTGTTATTTATAACATTCTTCGCGGCATGACCCTTTGCCTTGCTCCGATCCTTTCCTTCACTGCAGAAGAGATCTGGGGATATCTTCCCAGAAGCGAAAAAGACGATGCAGGCTCCGTATTCTTCAACAAGATTCCTGAAAAGAGCGGAATCTCCGCAGATGAAGAATTTATGGCAAAATGGGAAAAAATCGACGAACTTCGTGATATTGTCAATAAAGCACTTGAAGAAGCCCGTGCTCAGAAGCTTATCGGCAAATCCCTCGAAGCAAAAGTAACTCTTAACTGCGGCAGAGATTGGTATGACTTTGCAGTATCTGCTGAAAGCGACCTTGTTTCTGCATTCATCGTTTCCGCTGTTGAAATTGCAAAATCCGAATTTGACGGCGTTGACGTAAAAGTTGAAGTTGCTCCCGGCGAAAAATGCGAACGCTGCTGGACCCACAGCCACACCGTTGGTGAATGTGCAAAGCATCCTACTCTTTGTGCACGCTGCGCCGAAATCGTTGGCTAAAAAGCACTAATAATCGGGCGGAATCCATTTGGATTCTGCCCGTATCTTTTTTGGAGGCAAAATGTTTCAGCTGATTTCCACAATTCTTGCGGCACTTCTTATTGCCGTTGATCAAATTGTAAAGAACTGGGCCGCAGAGGTCCTTACAAAAGGCGAAATTGCCGTTATAGAGAACGTTCTTTATTTTAAATATGCTGAAAACACCGGTATTGCATTCAGTATGTTTTCCGATAACCGCTGGATTCTTATCGGTCTTACATCCGCAATGCTTATTGCTGTTCTTGCTTTTTTCCTTTCTGGAAAAGTTACTGCAAAACTCGAGCAGTTTTCTCTTGCGCTTATTCTTGCCGGCGGGGTCGGTAACCTTATTGACCGCATAAGCCTTGGATATGTAATCGACTTTATCGACGTTCGCATTATAAACTTTGCAATATTCAATATTGCAGATATCTGTATCTGCGTCGGTGCATTTTTGTTATGCGTTGCTGTATATATTTCCGATAAAAAGGAAAAAGACGCTGAAAAGCATAAATTCGATGAAATAGATGAAGATCTTAAAGTAATTTTCGGCGGAGATAATGCTGATGAATAAGATAGTTGTTACTGTTCCTGAAGAAGCGGACGGAATAAGAGCAGATAAATTCCTTGCGGAGGCTATCGACCATCTCACAAGATCTGCTCTTCAAAAAATCATCGCCGCCGGAAACGTTGAGATCGATGGAAAATCCATCGCAAAAAGCCGCGTGCTCAAAGAAGGGGAAGACATAACTGTTATCATCCCCGATGCGGTTTCTCTTGATGTTGAAGCAGAAAACATTCCTCTCGATATTTACTATGAGGACGAAGACCTTCTGGTGGTTTATAAGCCGAAAGGCATGGTCGTTCATCCGGCACCGGGAAATCATAACGGAACACTTGTAAATGCGTTGCTGTGGCACTGTAAGGACAGTCTTTCCGGTATAAACGGAGTTCTTCGTCCCGGAATCGTTCACCGCATTGATAAGGATACAAGCGGACTTCTTCTTGTTGCAAAAAATGATTATGCCCATGTTTCTCTTGCAAAACAGATAAAAGAACACAGCCTTAACCGAATTTATCAGACAATCGTTTATGGCGTAAATATGCCGGACGAGGGCGATGTTGATGCTCCTATTGGAAGAAGCACAAAAGACAGAAAGAAAATGGCGGTTGTTGAAGGCGGCAGAAGTGCCCAGACGCATTTTTCCGTTGTAAAACGACTTGTGGGATACACTCATCTTCAGTGCAAATTAAAGACCGGCAGAACACACCAGATAAGGGTGCATATGGCATATATTGGTCATCCTGTTGCGGGAGATGCTGTTTACGGACCCAAAAATGTTATTACACAGTTGGGCGGACAGTGTCTTCATGCGGGAACCATCGGTTTTATACATCCCAGAAGCGGGGAATATATGGAATTTACCGCACCTCTTCCGGAATACTTTACCGAATTTGAAAGAAAGCTTGAGGAGATATAATGATTGAAAAAATATCCGATATCCTTATAATCACCGATGTTGACGGTACTCTTTTAAGAGAAAAGAGCGGAATTTCAAAAGAAAACCTTGATGCTATCAAAAGATTCACTGACAAGGGTGGACACTTTACAGTTTCCACAGGCCGTGCAATCGATGTTGCCAGATATCTTCTCAAGGATATTCCGATAAATACCCCTTCGGTACATATAAACGGCGGATATTTTTATGACTGGCAGAATGAAAAAATCATTGAACCTAATTATATCTCCATATATGCAAGATACATTATTAAAAAGATCAAAGAAAAATTTGATTTCTGTGACTGTCATTTTGCAAGCACCGATTCGGTAAACCTTTTAACTTCCGGAAATTATCTTAAAAAATATATTCCGGAAAGGGAATTCCATTTTTTTGAAGGCAACATTGAGGATATCCCGGAAAACGTATATAAATATATCGTCTGCTGCGATCCTGAAAATATGGATGCAGTTCGCACTTTTGCGGAATCCGCCGCAGGAAAAGACATTAAAGTTATCCAGTCCAGTCCGTTTTTTCTTGAGATATTGCCTGCCAAAAATTCAAAAGGTGCTTCACTCAAACGCCTTTGTGAAATGATAGATATTCCTCTTGAAAATTCCGTTGCTGCAGGGGATTTTGAAAATGATTCCGAAATGCTTCTTACAGCTGGTCTTGGTGCAGCGGTTGAAAACGCCCAGGAAAGCCTTAAAGAAATAGCAGATGTTATTCTTCCATCCTGTGAAGAAAACGCCATAGCCCACCTTATAGAGTTTCTGGAGGAAATGTATGACTGAAAGTGACAAGCTCGACAGAAAAATAATTCTTGCAACGACTGTTCTTGCTTTTATTCTTCTTGCGGTATTGCTTTTTGTCATTATTACTGATTCCCCGAAATTTTCCGAGCCTAAAGTAAGCTACAGCGAAAATTCATCCGAACTTGTTATTTCATCTATAAGCAATAACGATGAAAACGATATTTTTCCAATAGGCATAAATACTGCGGATATTGATGAACTTCAGCTTATACCGAACATAGGTCCTGTAACCGCAGAACTTATAATCGATTATAGAAATGAATACGGAACTATCCTTGATTTTGATGAACTTTTAAGCATTGACGGCATTGGGGACAAGACCGTTGAAATTTTAGAAGAATATTGTATAATTAATTAAAAATTTTTCAAAAAAGTAGTTGACATTTTTGAAAATACATTGTATAATATCAAAGTCGCTGAACGACAGCGATATGCCTTTGTAGCTCAGTTGGTAGAGCAGGGGACTGAAAATCCCCGTGTCGTTGGTTCGATTCCGACCGAAGGCACCATTTGCGGGTTTAGCTCATCTGGTAGAGCGCGACCTTGCCAAGGTCGAGGTAGCGAGTTCGAGCCTCGTAACCCGCTCCAGATTTTAAGCCCCATAAATTGTGGGGCTTAAAATATATGGCGACATAGCCAAGTGGTAAGGCAGAGGTCTGCAAAACCTCGATTCACCAGTCCGAATCTGGTTGTCGCCTCCAAAATCAAGCATCGTTTCTTCATGAAACGGTGCTTATTTTTTATTTTAAAAGAAAGCGGTGGAACTATGATAGTAAAAGTGTCTGACAGCAACATAAAAGATGCTGCAAATGTATATATGCTTTCCTGGAAGGAATCTCATAAAGAAATCTGTTCCGCCGAATTTATTAAAAAACATGATATTGAATATATGACTGAATTTATAAAAAACAAAATAAGGAACAATTATGATATTTTTATTGATTATGATAATACGAAACCTGTTGGAATTATCGGAATAAATCTTTTGGACGAAGAAATATGCCTTCTTTATGTTCATCCAAAAGAACAGGGAAAAGGATTTGGCTCAGAACTTCTTGAATTTGCTCTCTCAAGATGCAAAGATCCATACATTACCGTTCTTGATACCAACACAAAAGCCATTGATTTTTATAAAAAACGCGGCTTTGTTCCCGCAGAAAAACAACCGGAAAAAGCAGAAGATAAACAAATTTTTGAACGCAAATATGTTTACCGAAGCGAAAATATGTGATAATATAAAAGTATCAAAACGGCGGAGGCAGAAATGAAACGTATTTGCATTATTTATACCGGCGGTACCATAGGTATGGAACGCGGCGAAAATGGATATGAACCGGGAAAAGAACCTTTTTCCGAGATTATGGCAAAAATAAGCGATTTTTCTTCGCCGGAACTTCCGGAATATGACGTAATAGAATTTTCTCCTCTTCTGGATTCCTCCGATATAACTGTAAGCGAATGGAACCTTATCGGCAGGACCATAAGCGATAATATGGACAAATATGACGGTTTTGTTGTTCTTCATGGAACCGATACTATGGCATATACCGCTTCCGCACTTTCTTTTATTCTTCAGAACCTTTCAAAACCGGTCATCATTACGGGATCGCAAATACCTCTTTGTGAAATAAGAAGCGACGGAAAGGATAATATCCTTGCATCCATGATGATAGCCGCCTCCGAAAAAGTTTTTGAAGTCTGCATTTTCTTTGCCGGAAAGCTTATCCGTGGAAACCGCGCTATAAAAATGTCCGCAGACAGCCTTATCGCTTTTGATTCTCCAAACTATCCAAAACTTGCCGATGCAGGAATAGGAATCAGATTCAGAAACAATGTTTTGATGAAAAAGAGCGAAAAACCCTTTGCGCTTCAGGAATTTATGGAAGAACCCATTGGTGTTATAAAGATTTTCCCGGGTATACAGATAGATCTTTTTGAATCTATCATGACAAAAAAGCTTCGTGGAATCGTTCTTGAAACATTCGGTGCGGGAAATGTTCCGAATTATTGCAAGGAACTTCCGGATATAATCAAAAAAGCCTATGAGCATGGCAACATCGTTGTTGTTTGCTCACAGTGTCCCACCGGAACAGTTTCTCTCGGTCACTATGCTGCAAGCAGCCCGCTTAAAAAAGCCGGCGCAGTAAGCGGAAAGAATATGACCACAGAAGCTGCCGTTGCAAAGCTTTATTATCTTCTCAGCTGCGGATATCCGAAGGAAAAAGTTGAGGAACTTATGGAAAAAGACCTTTGCGGCGAACTTGACGAATGAAAGATGTGTAACTATGTTTGCTGAAGAAATACATTTTATTGAAAAAGGGCAGGGCGAACCTTTTATCCTTCTTCACGGAAACGGCGAAAACTGCCATATTTTCGATAATTTTATCGACCGTTTTTCAAGTGAATACCGCGTTATCGCAATAGATACACGCGGCCACGGAAAAACTCCCCTTGGTGAAGAAGTTTTTTCGCTTTATCAGTTTGCTGAAGATCTTAAAGATTTTATGGACCTTCATAAAATTGAAAAAGCAAATATTCTTGGCTTTAGCGACGGCGGAAACATTGCGATGATTTTTGCATCAAAATATCCGGAAAGGGTAATCCGCCTTATCGCAAACGGTGCTAACACAAAACCATCCGGCATGAAAGCAAATGTTCATATAGGTATGTGGCTTGTCTATATTTTAGCTTGCTTGCTTTCCGGAATATCAAAGAAGCAGGCAAAAACAAAACAGCTTTATAAAATAATGCTTTTTGAACCTCATATCTCTGCCGATGATTTGAAAAATATATCAGCTCCGGCTCTTGTTCTTGTTGGAACAAACGATATGATAAAGGAAAAAGAATCAAGATACATAGCAAGAACCATTCCCAATGCAGAACTTCGCTTTGTCCTTGGCGGACATTTTATACTTAAAGAAAACCAAAAAGACTATTTTTATACCGTTCAAAAATTTCTTGAAAAATAAAGGAGATTTACCATGAAAAAACTTCTTGTTGTTGTTGACTATCAGAATGACTTTGTTTCCGGAAGCCTTGGTTTTGAAGGTGCGGAGCTTCTTGATGAGCGCATTGCCGCAAAAGTAGAAAAATATCGCGCTGAAGGCCACGATATCATCTATACCATGGATACTCACGGCCCCGCATATCTTGAGATGCAGGAGGGCAGAAAACTTCCCGTTGTTCATTGCCAAAACGGAACCGAAGGCTGGAAGCTTTACGGAAAAACCGGCGAAGTCTGCAAGGATGCCATGACCATCGGCAAACACACCTTCGGAAGTTTCGACCTCGCGATGCTCGTTCTCCATAAAGACTATAACTATGATGAAATCGAGATCTGCGGCGTTGTAACCAACATCTGTGTTATGGCAAACGCTGTTCTTCTTAAAACTGCACAGCCGGAAGCAGAAATCATCATTGATGCGCTTTGCGTTGGCAGCAACGATAAATCCCTTAACGATAAAGCTCTCGATGTTCTTGAAAGCATGCAGTTCACCGTAATCGACAGATGATCAAAAGGTAAAATAATGTTAAAGGCACAGAAAATCTGTGCCTTTTTTGTTTATTTATAAAATAAAAAGTGATATAATAAATACAGAATTTTTATTTTCCGGAGGATATTATGGATAAAACAGCCGCCGAAAAAAGAATAGCCGAACTTCGGGATCTCGTTCGCTATCACAGCAGACTTTATTATGAACTTGATGCACCGGAACTGGACGACTATGAATACGATCTGCTCTATCATGAGCTTCTTGACCTTGAAACCGAGTTTCCGGAACTTGTAACCGCGGATTCTCCGACACAGAAAGTCGGCGGATCCGCTTCGATGAAGTTTGAGCCGGTCCAGCATGCCGTTCAAATGGGAAGCCTCCAGGACGTTTTCAGTTATGAGGAGCTTTATGAATTCGATAACAGAGTCCGCTCCGTTATCGACAGCCCTGAATACGTTGTTGAAACAAAAATAGACGGTCTCTCTGTTTCTCTTGAATACCGCAACGGCGTTTTCGTGCGCGGATCGACCCGAGGCGACGGTTTTGTGGGCGAGGATGTAACCCATAACCTTCTTACCATTGCATCCATTCCGAAGAAAATAGACTGCCCGGAAGTTACGTATCTTGAACTTCGCGGCGAAGTCTATATTTCCAAAGAAACTTTCAAAAAACTTGTTGATGCACAGGAAATTGCAGGGGAGAAGCCTTTTAAAAATCCTCGAAATGCCGCAGCAGGTTCTCTTCGTCAGAAGGACCCTAAAATCAGCGCAAAACGCGGCCTTGATATTTTTATATTCAATATTCAGCAATGCGAAGGAAAAACATTTAAAAGCCACAGCGAAAGCCTTGATTTTGTAAAAAGTCTTGGGTTCCCGGTATCAGTTCTTTATAACCGCTATACTGATATTCACGATGCGGTCGAAAACATAAAATTCATAGGTGAAAACAGAGATAACTTCACTTTTGATATTGACGGCGCTGTTATTAAAGTCAATGATCTTGCGGAAAGGGAACAGCTGGGTTCCACCGCAAAATATCCCAAATGGGCCGTTGCTTTTAAATATCCTCCGGAGGAAAAAATCACAACACTTCTTGATATAGAAGTACAGGTTGGAAGAACCGGTGCGCTTACTCCAACAGCCGTTTTTGAACCCATTCAGCTTGCCGGAACAAGCGTTTCAAGAGCGGTTCTTCATAACCAGGATTTCATAGATTCCAAAAATATAAACATCGGCGACAGCATCATAGTTCGCAAAGCGGGCGAAATCATTCCGGAAGTCGTTGCACTGGCTGCCAAAGGCCCTAACAGCGATACTTTCCGTCTTCCCGAATTCTGTCCTGCCTGCGGAACAAAAGCCGTTAGAGAGGACGGAGAGGCCGTTCTGCGCTGTCCAAATCCGGACTGTCCTGCACAGCTTCTTCGCAACCTTATCCATTTTGCAAGCCGCGACGCCATGGACATTGACGGAATGGGACCCGCCGTTCTTACTTCTCTTGTTGATAACGGTGTTATAAAATCCCAGCCTGATATTTACGGACTTATTGCAACGGATATTTCTTCTATTGAACGCATGGGCGAAAAATCCGCAAACAATCTTATTTCTGCTATCGAAAAATCAAAATCAGCTGGCCTTTCAAGGGTTATATATGCCCTTGGAATCCGCAACATCGGAAGCAAAACTGCAGATATCCTTACTGAAAAATTCGGCAATATTGACGACCTTATGGGGGCAGATCTTGATACCCTTTGTTCCATAGACGGTTTTGGTGAAGTTATGGCAAAATCCCTCATTGATTATTTCTCCCTTGAGCAGTCAAAAAACATAATCGAAAGACTTCGCGGATACGGTGTTGATATGACTGCAGAAATTAAAGAGCGTTCCGATCTTTTTTCTGGGCTTACCTTTGTTCTTACCGGAACACTTCCGACAATGACAAGGAACGAAGCTTCCGACATAATAACCGCAAACGGCGGAAAAGTTTCTTCATCTGTATCAAAGAAAACAAGCTATGTTCTTGCCGGTGAAGAAGCCGGAAGCAAACTTACAAAAGCCCAGAGTCTTGGAATAAAAATCATCGATGAAAACGAGTTCCTTGCTATGATAAATCAATAATAATGGCAAAAGCCGCAGGATTTTTTCCTGCGGCTTTATTTTTTTGCATATACCGGAACTTGTCCTCATAGTATTGGACAAAGGAAGTGAGAATTATGAAAAACAGATTTAAAACACTTATAGAGCGTCTTGGAAAAAGCGGAAACTGTATATTCGAATCCGGCATCAAACCTGAAGAAATAGCTGAAATAAGATATAACGTAAATCGGCCGCTTTTAATCCGGACATTAAATGACAGGATAATCAGCGGTAAAACAGTCAGTTTAGCCGAATTAAGAGAAATCTTTGCCTCTCTTTGCGAATATTCCGTACATACCTATAAAAATGAAATATGCGAGGGCTTTATAACCATAGATGGTGGGTTCAGGGTAGGAATTTGCGGAACAGCCGTTTATGACAACGGAAAAATAATGAATATCAAGCATATTTCTTCACTCAATATCAGGATTCCTCATGAAATTTTCGGCATCTCCAATGCACTTATTGGTCTTAAAAGCGGTGGAATACTTGTAATAGGACCGCCTTGCTCAGGAAAAACAACGCTGCTTCGGGATTTTGCAAGGCAGATAAGCAAAGAAAAGTTTACTGTAATCGTTGACGAAAGAATGGAAATATCCGGAACATACCGCGGAGAGCCTTCTTTTGATATAGGACAGGCCTCCGTGCTCAACGGATTTACCAAAACCGACGGAATAAAAATTGCCGCAAGAACTATGTCACCGGATTACATAATCTGTGATGAATTCGGCGATGAAAATGACATTTGTTCCGCGCTTTATGCAATGAAAAGCGGTGTTTATATTGCTGCAAGCATGCATGCCGCAGATGAAAAAGATTTTCTGAACAAACCATTTTCAAAAAATCTTATAAGCAGCATGATTTTTAATACTTTTATATTTCTAAACAAAAACAGGGAAATCTACAGTATTAAAAAAGCAGAGGATTTTTCCCTATGAAAGCAGCCGGAATCATTTTCATAATAACCTCTTTTTCTGTTTTCGGGTTTTATATAAGTCAAAAACAGCTTTCCGTGCTCAAAGGCATAAAAAGAGCTGAAAGATTTTTAAAAAGCGTGCTCATATGCCTTAATTCAGAACATATGCCCATAAAAGAAATGCTGGAATATATTGCAAAAATAAGCGATGATAAGACAAAACGCTTTGTTTTATGTCTTGAGGATTATGATTTGATAAATTCATTAAAAACGGCAGATATATGCGATTTTTGTCCTTCTAACGAAGCTGTTGATATTATATCAGAAGCTTTTTCCATACTTGGAAAATATTCTGTTGATGAACAGAATATTGAGCTTGAGAACTGTATAGAAAAGCTGAAAAATGTTTATAGCAACACAGAGGAAACGATAAAAAACAAAGCCGCATTTTCTAAAATTTCCGGAATCCTTTGCGGTTTTCTTGCCGCGGTTTTACTTATCTAAAAAAAACGGAGGAATGTATTTTGGATGTTGATATGATTTTTAAAATTGCCGCCGTGGGAATAATCGTTGCGGTGCTCAACCAGGTGCTCATACGTTCCGGCAGAGAAGAGCAGGCAATGATGACAACTCTTGCAGGGCTTATTGTCGTGCTCATGATGCTCATAGGCGAAATAAGCAACCTTTTTGATACCGTAAAATCGGTGTTTGGATTATGAATGATATTTTTACCGTCGCAGGAATTGCAGTTGTTTCTGCCGGATTTATCGTTTTATTAAAACAATATAAGCCGGAATATTCTTTTGCCGGTGCCCTCGCTGCCGGAATAGTCATTCTTGCTTTTATTGCCGGAATAATTTCCGATATCATTGATAAAACAAAAGAATTTATTGATTTTTCCGGAATAGACAACCGTTATTTTGATATCCTTTTCAAATGCCTTGGTATTTGCATAATAACAAAAATAGCCTCTGAAAGCTGCCGTGACTTCGGACAAGCATCAATAGCGTCTAAAGTCGATCTTGCCGGAAAGGTATTTATTGTTATTGTTTCAATGCCTCTTTTTTCGGAGTTATTAAACATAATAAAAATCTTGATAAATATATGAAATCAAAAATCATTTTTCTTTTTATACCCATTTTATGTGTTTTTTTATGCGGATCTTCACTTGATACGGACAAAATCATCGATGAACAGCTAAATATTGCTGCAGAAAGCAGTTTTTTTGAAAATATTTCCGAAGAAACTTTTGAGATCATCGAACTTATCGGAATTGAAAAACCATCGGCAGATATTATTTCAAATCTTGATTTTTCCGATTTTTTAAAACTTATTTACGAAAGCATTCTTGCAAAAATAAAAGAACCTATTTATGCTGCTGTATCAGTCACTGCTGCAGCGCTTATATGCGCATTGATTCATAGTTTTTCCGGAAATTTTTATCAAACCGGTAAAGTGATAAATACCGTTTCAGCTCTTGCAGTATCCGGAATATTTCTTCTTCCGATACATAACGTTATAAATTCAGCTGCAAAAGTTATTGAAGAATGTTCCGGTTTTATGCTTGGTTTTATCCCGGTTTATTCCTCTGCAATAATATCTTCCGGTTATATTTCTTCAGCAACCGGATTTCGAACGCTTATGTTGGGGGCTTCTGCGGTCATTTCAAGGCTTTCGAATGAAATAATAGTTCCTCTTATCTGCATCTATCTTGCATTGTGCGTTACAGGAGCCGTTTCCGAAATAGATTTGGGGGAAATATCCAAAAGCATAAAAAATTTTGCCATATGGCTTTTTGCCTGTTCCATGACAGTTTTTTCAGGAATAATGGGACTTGGAACTCTTATCGCATCATCGGCAGACAGCACTTTTTCAAAAACCGCAAAATTTCTAATAAGCAGTACAATACCGATAGTCGGAGGAACTGTTGCGGATGCGGTATCAACGGTAAAAAGTTGTCTTGGCGTAACAAAAAATGTTCTTGGCGCCTATGCGATAATCGTAATTGCCGCTATTTTTCTTCCTTCTGTTTTTTCGCTCATTTCCTGGAAAATCTGTCTTTCCGTTTCTTCGGCAATAGGAGGAATATTTGGGAACAAAACGCTTTCCGGACTTCTTTCATCTGCTTCTGCTGTAATGGGCATAATGCTTGCGCTTGTTGCTGTAACTGCGGTTACTTTTATTTTTTCAATAGCCATAATGCTTATGAACGGAGGCGTATAATGGAAACTTTTAAAACCTGGGCTTTTTCGGTATCTGCCGCAGCAATATGTGGTTCGGTTATCAGCATGATAATTCCGGACGGGGAACAGCAAAAAATATATAAG
This sequence comes from Oscillospiraceae bacterium, assembly GCA_017436125.1. GTDB lineage: Bacteria > Bacillota > Clostridia > Oscillospirales > Ruminococcaceae > UMGS1668. The sequence continues at coordinate 12,783 of JAFSDS010000007.1, forward strand.
GTTGTTTTCTGCGTTTTCTTTCTTTGCATTGTTGCGGCACCTTTTTCCGAAATTACTATACCGAACTTCGATGAAATCACTTCTTTTTTTAAACCGGAAGTTCAAAAAACAGCCGAAGAAAACATATTTACGGAAAACAATTTTTCAATTATTGAAGATGAAATCGTTTCTTCCGTAAATGAAATATTGGAAAGTGAGGGGATTTTTGCAAAAGATATTTCCGTTAAAATTAATATTTCCGAAAATGGCGGCATAGATATTAACAAATTCGTTTTAACGCTTGACCGGACAGAGAACATATCTGCAATAAAAGAAAAGATACTTCAAAAAACAGGTATTGAACCGGAAATTATTATTTCGGGGGAAAATGACAATGGATAGCTATAAAATTATTATAGATAAATTTAAAAATTTTTTTGACAGAAAACAAAATAAAATACCTGCGTTTATAATGATCCTCGGCTGTATCGGGCTTCTTCTTGTATTTCTTTCAGAATTTATTCCAAAAGAAAAACAAATATCAAAAGAAAGCTTTTCCGCTGATTTTACAGAGTTTAATGAAAAAGAAAATATTCTTGAAGATCGGTTGGAGAACATTATATCAAAAATAAACGGAGCAGGGAAAACGGAAGTTATGCTCACTTTTGCATCTTCCGAAGAATATTTTTATGCAGAAAACCATACGGAAGAAAAAGACGAAAATGAATTGAAAACAGAAAACGAAATAATAATCATTGAGGGAGAAAACGGAGAAGAACCTGTTTTTTTAACAAAAAAAGAAGCAAAAATAAGGGGAGTTCTCGTTATATGCGAAGGCGGAAAAAACGCCTTGGTAAGAGAAAAAATAATAGAAGCTCTTTGCGCCCTTCTCGATATCCCTTCAAACCGGGTAAGCGTTGCCGAAATGGCATAACAGATATAAGGAGGAAAACAATATGACTAGTATAAACAATTATGAAACTGTTGAACTTCCGGTGGAACCCGAAAAAGAAAAAAAGGATATTTTCGGATTCATCAAAAATCTTAAAGGTAAAAAATTCAACTTTACATTAAAGAAAAAACATATCGCCGTTGCTTCAATGGTACTTATGCTTTCCGCTGCTGTTTACATAAACTATCTCTATGCGGCAGGGGATATCGAAAGTTTTGTTGATGCCGGAAAAAATTACGGTGATTCCATTCTTGTTGACGGCAGTGCCGATGAGGAAATAACCGATACTTCCGCATATTTCAGCGAAGCAAGGGTATCCCGTCAACAGTCCAGGGATGAGGCTGTTGCTACAATTGAGAATCTCTATGTTTCTGCAGAAAATGATACCGAACAGGTTTCTGTTCTTGCAGAAAAGGCAAGCCAGATAGCTTCAAATATGGAGCTTGAAACAAAAATAGAAACTATGATGAAAGCAAAGGGTTTTGAGGACTGTATCGTATATATTTCCGGTGAATATGCAGATGTAATCGTTCAGACGGAAGGGCTTATTCCGACAGAAGCCGCAGTAATTAAAGAGGCAATTATTCAGGAAACTTCTGTTCCGGTTGAAAATATTTCCATTGTGGAAGTAAACGGCTGAATATTTAATAAAAAAATGGGCAGAAAAGCTTTTTCTGCCCGTTTTTTGTTGTTCTAAAAAATGTATATTCATAATTTTTTTGCATATTTTTTATAATTTTCTATTGTAATTAATAATATAAGTGATATAATTATTTATGCAAAATTATGTTGTTTGAAAATTTAAAGCGAGTTTTCCCTCCTCGGTAAAAATCGGGGAGGTTTTTTTATGGAGGATTATAAAAATGACAAGAAAAGAAGCCAGAGAAATCGCGTTTGCAATCGTTTTTGAAAGCAGTTTTCACAGCGAAGGACTTGATTACATCCTTGAAAACGCTGCCGACGGAAGGGATCTTTTACTTCCGGAAGGTTCTTTTGCAAAAGAACTTGCAAGAATAACCATCGATAAACGCGATGAAATCGACGAAATCATCACTTCCTGTTCCAACCACTGGAAACTCGGAAGAATCGCAAAAGCAACTCTTGCAATTCTTCGTATTTCTGTTTGCGAAATGTATTATTTCAGCGAAGAAGTTCCCGCAAGCGTTTCCATCAACGAAGCAGTTGAACTTGCAAAAATCTATTGCGGAGATGAAGACCCCGGCTTTGTAAACGGCGTTCTCGGTGCTGTTTATAAAAAGAAAAACGAAGGCAGCGAAGAATAATGTTCCTCGGAATTGATACCAGCAACTATACAACTTCTGCGGCTCTTTATGATCCGGAAAACGGCGTGATATTCCAGAAGAAAAAGCTTCTTCCTGTAAAAGAAGGAGAGCTTGGACTTCGTCAGTCGGATGCGGTTTTTGCACATGTAAAACAACTCGGCGATATCGTAAGCGAACTTACCGAAGGAAGAACTTTTGATATCAGCGCCATCGGAGTATCCACAAGACCGCGTGATATAGACGGTTCCTATATGCCTTGCTTCCTTGTTGGGGATATGGTTACAAAGACCCTTTCCTCCATACTTAAAAAGCCCAGATATGAGTTTTCTCATCAGCAGGGGCATATTGCCGCCGCGCTTTTTTCCGCAAAAAGACTTGATCTTCTCAATGAAAAGTTCATCGCTTTTCATCTTTCCGGCGGAACGACCGAAGCGCTTCTTGTAACTCCGAACAAAAGCCGCATTATAAAATGTGAAAAAGTTGCAGGTTCCGCAGACCTTAAAGCCGGCCAGGCCGTTGACAGAGTTGGCGTAATGCTCGGCCTTCCTTTTCCCGCAGGGAAGTATCTTGAAGAACTTGCTCTTTTGAGCAACGCAAAATTCAAGATAAAGCCCACCATGAAAGGCGCGGAATGCTGTCTTTCCGGCATTGAGAACAAATGCAGAAAAATGCTTGATTCCGGTGAAAAAAAAGAAGATATCGCTCTTTTCTGCCTTAAATCCGTTGAAGCAGCCCTTTGCGGAATGACCGATGCACTCATAAATGAATATGGAAAACTTCCTCTTGTTTATGCCGGAGGAGTTATGTCAAATAAAATAATCCGAAAAACCATCGAAGAAAAATACAACGGCATTTTTGCAATGCCGGAATTTTCTTCCGATAACGCAGCTGGTATTGCCGTGCTCACGGCCGTTGCTGCCGAAAAATGATTGAAAGGGGAGATATCCGTGGCCGGTTTTAATATTCTTACCGTTACACAGATAACCTCCTACCTTAAATCATATATTGACGAAAACAAAAAGCTTTCCGGAATATATATCAAAGGCGAAATAACCGATTTTAAAGCAAATTTTTATTCCGGACACTTTTATTTTTCTCTTAAAGACTCAAATTCCGAAATAAGCTGTGTTATGTTCCGAAATTTCGCTGAACGTATCCGCTTTATGCCGGAAAACGGAATGTCCGTTATCGTAAGATGCGACCTTTCCGTCTATCAAAAAGCCTGTTCCTGTCAGCTATATGTTTATGACATGCAGCCTGACGGACTTGGTGCAAAGCATCTTGCTTTTGAACAGCTTAAAGCAAAACTTGAAGCCGAAGGACTTTTTGATATTCAGTTTAAAAAAACTCTTCCTCAATATCCTGAAAAAATCGGCGTTATAACTTCCGAAAACGGCGCCGCACTTCAGGATATAATCAACGTGCTTACAAGAAGATGGCCCGTTGCAAAGCTTATGCTTACGCCTGTATCCGTTCAGGGCGAAGATGCCCCGAAGCAGCTTTGTGCCGCAGTAAGAAAACAGGGAACAGATATAAAACCCGACGTTATAATCATTGGACGCGGAGGCGGAAGTTCCGAAGATCTTTCCGCTTTTAACGACGAGGCACTTGCAAGAGAGATTTTTGCATGCAAAATACCCGTTGTTTCCGCCGTTGGACACGAAACGGATTTTTCAATCTGTGATTTTGTTTCCGATATGCGTGCACCTACTCCTTCCGCCGCTGCGGAACTTGTAAGTCCTGATATCAATTCATTAAGACAGGCTTTTGATGATAATCTTGAATGGATGAAGGACTTTCTTTCAAAAAAATGCGATAATTATGCGAATATATTGAGCCGCTTCACAAATGTTAAGCACAAAGACTTTACAGATAAATTTATTCTTGAACGAAAAAGAATGGCTGAATATTTAACAAAAGAACTTATTTTTTCTTATAAAAAACAGTTTTCCAAAAAGCAAAACGCATTTTCTGCCGGTATTGCAAAACTTGATGCAAACAATCCGGCAAGCATTATAAAAAAATCCGTCTGTAAAATTGAACATGACGGAAAGCCCATTAAATCTGCGGAGCAAACCGAAATAGGAGATAAAATCGATATATATTTTTCGGACGGAACAGTAAAAGCAGAGATAAAAGAAAAAACATTGGGAGGGATTTCGCTATGAAAAAAGAGATAAGTTTTGAAAAGGCACTTGACCGACTTGCCGAAATCAACGAAAAACTTGAATCCGACGGAATTTCCCTTGATGAATCCGTTGAGCTCTTTAAAGAAGGCATTGAACTCAGCAAACTCTGCCAGAAAAAGCTTGATGAAGCAAAACTTGAAATTGAAAAAATCGAAATCAACTGATCCGGAGGAAAAACATGAATTCTTTTCTTAAATTTGATAAAGAACTTATAGATTCCGCAATGGATAAAGCCCTTGTTTCCGTATCTTCTGATTTTGATAAGATCGTTGAAGCAATGCGATATTCCGCCCTTGGCGGAAAACGCCTTCGCGGAATACTGACCCTTGAATTTGCAAAACTCTTCGGCTGTGATTACTCCGATTCCATCTCTTATGCTGTTGCTGTCGAATGTATACAGGCATATTCTCTCATCCATGATGACCTCCCATGTATGGATGATGACGACATGAGAAGGGGAAAGCCTTCCTGCCATATAGCATTCGGCGAAGCAAATGCACTTCTTGCGGGTGATGCTCTTCTTACTCATGCTTTCTGTGCTATATCCGAAAGCGATTTTGCAAAAAAGCATCCCGAAAGAGCCGTTAACGCTATCCGCGTTCTTTCAGATTATGCGGGTTTTCGCGGAATGGTGGGCGGTCAGGTTCTTGACCTTGAAGCTGCAGAAAAAGAGGTCGATACGGATACGATCTTTACTATTCACAGGCTTAAAACAGGTGCACTTATAAAAGCTGCTGTTCTTATGGGCTGTTATGCTGCCGGAGCTGACGAAGAAAACTGTATTCTTTCTGAAAAATATGCAAGTGAATTTGGTTTTGCCTTTCAGATTGCTGACGATATACTCGATTTCAACGGCGATTATGATACCTGTGAACTCAATTCCTGTGTAAAAATATATGGCCTTGAAAAAGCGAAAAGCAATTTTTTGCTTCATGTTGCAGAAGCAAATTCTGTTCTTGAAAAACTTGAGCAAAAGGGTTTTGATACAGAATTTTTGAAAAAGCTTCTTGAATATCTTTGCGTACGCGTTGATAAACACCAAAACGACTGAAATAAACGGAGAATTTTAAATGAAAAGACCTCTTCTTGAAAGTATAAAGCTTGCAAGCGATATCAAAAAACTTAATATGGATCAGCTTGAAGAGCTTTGTAAAGAACTTCGGGATGAGATCATTGAAAAAGTTTCCGAAACAGGCGGTCATCTTGCGTCAAATCTCGGTGCTGTTGAACTTACGGTTGCTTTGCATTACGTATTTGATTCTCCCAATGATCCTATAATCTGGGATGTAGGACATCAGTGCTATGCTCATAAGATACTTACCGGACGTGATATAACCGGTATCCGTACTGAAAACGGGCTTTCCGGATTCCCAAAATCCGCAGAAAGCGAACATGATCTTTTTGTCGCCGGACATGCCAGCACCTCCATTTCCGCCGCTCTTGGAATTGCACAGGCAAAAAAGATAAAGAATGACGATCATTCCGTAATTGCAGTCGTCGGTGACGGCGCATCTTCCGGCGGAATGATCTTTGAAGCCATGAACAATGCCGGAAGAAGTATGACCAATCTTATTGTCGTGCTCAACGATAACGAAATGAGCATTTCTCCCAATGTCGGAGCAATGGCAAAATATCTTGCGGATATACGTTCAAAAGAAGGATATTTTAAAATCAAAGACAATGTAAGACATACTTTTGAAAAAAGCATGGTTCTTCGCAAAACAGTTCTTCCGGCCTTGCGAACAGTAAAGACTTTTTTCAAGGATATGTTTTATTCCAGCAACACTTTTGAGCATTTCGGCTTTATGTATCTCGGTCCCATTGACGGACACAACCTTGAGATTCTTATAAGAACTCTCCGCCGTGCTCAGCATGTTAAAAGACCTGTTCTTGTCCATATAAACACCCTGAAAGGCAAAGGATATGAACCTGCCGAAAAAAATCCTTCCAAATTCCATGGCGTTGCACCCTTTGATAAAAACAGCGGCGAACTAAAAAAAGAACCCGGATATTCATTCTCTTCCGCATTTGGCGACAGCCTTTGCCGCCTTGCGGAAAAAGACGATAAAATCTGTGCAATAACCGCTGCCATGGCTGATGGAACCGGACTCAGAGATTTTTCCGAAAAATATCCGAACCGTTTCTTTGATGTTGGCATTGCCGAAGAACACGCCATGACTTTTGCAGCAGGTCTTGCGGCAGGTGGAATGAAACCTGTTTTCGCTGTTTATTCCACTTTCCTTCAAAGGGCATACGACCAGGTTCTCCACGATGCATCTATTGAACCCAAACATGTAGTAATAGGCGTTGACAGAGCAGGAATAGTCGGCGGAGACGGGGAAACACACCAGGGTACATTTGATATCCCGATACTTACATCCATTCCCGGAATGACTGTTTACAGTCCCGCAAATTATGAGGAACTTGACGATGATCTTTCATCCGCATTTTCCAAAGACGGCGTTTTTGCCGTAAGATATCCGAGAGATACCGAAAAGATTGTTCCGAAAAAATTTGAAAGAAAATATTCCGACTTTGATTATTTTGAAGGAAGCAATAACTGCCTTATAATCACTTACGGAAGACTTTTTGTCGAAGCAGCTTTTGCCGCAGAAGAAACCGGAGCATCCGTGCTCAAACTTGGAAAAGTTTTTCCTATTGAGCACGAACTTATCGAAATCGCAAAAAATTATAAAAACATATTCTTCTTTGAGGAATCCGTCGAATACGGAAGCATCGCCGAACATTTCGGAACTTTGCTCTATAAAAACGGTTTTGACGGAAAATACAGCATCAACTGTGTTTTCGGTTTTGTTCCTCATATGAATGTTGAAAAAGCGATGAAACTCCACGGTCTTGACCGTGAATCCATGAAAAATGCCGTTAAGGAGGCTTTGAAATGAGCGAAAAACAGCGTCTTGATGCGGAACTTGTATCAAGAGGTATCATAAAAAGCCGCGAACAGGCAAAAGCGGCTATTATGGCCGGACAGGTTTATGTAAATAACCAGAAAGCCGATAAAGCCGGCGAACCGGTTACCGCAGAAGATAAAATTGAATTCCGCGGCGAAAATCTTAAATATGTAAGCCGCGGCGGTCTTAAACTTGAAAAGGCTATGGAACTTTACGGCTTTGAACTTACGGATAAAATCTGTATGGATGTCGGTGCATCAACCGGTGGCTTTACAGACTGCATGCTTCAAAAAGGTGCAACAAAGGTCTATTCCATCGACGTGGGCTACGGTCAGCTTGCGTGGAAGCTTCGCCAGGACGAAAGGGTAGTCAACCTTGAACGTACAAACGTCCGCTATATAACCGACGAACAGGTTCCGGACACTGTTGATTTTGTAAGCATCGACGTTTCCTTTATTTCTCTCGGACTTGTTATCCCGGTTCTTGTTCCGTTCCTTTCTGATGAAGCAATGATGGTTTGTCTTGTTAAACCACAGTTTGAAGCCGGCAAGGAAAAAGTCGGAAAACACGGTGTGGTCCGCGATCCCGCAACACATATGGAAGTTCTTGAAAGAGCCGTCGGCTTTGCAAAAAATGCAGGCTTCGGCATCGTAGGACTTGAATTTTCTCCCATCAAAGGACCCCAGGGCAACATTGAATACCTTATGGTCCTTACCAGAAAAGATCCTGAACTTTCCGTTTCTTCCGAAGATATCAAAAATCTTGTTGAATCCTCTCATAATGAACTTGATTAACAGAAAGGAGGTTTTTCCGGTTTGAAAAAAGATGAAAAAATAAAGCTTAAAAAAGGGAAGTCAAAGGCTTTTATTTTTGCAAATCTCATAAGGCCGAATGTATTTCCATGTGCCGAAAAGCTTGTTGAACTTTTGGCAAAAAACAGAATAGAAACTTATATGGATCCCGGTGCAAAAGAATATCTTTCTTCCTCCGATGTTATCTATTCCGAGCCGGAAAAAATCCTCTCGGATGTGGATATCGTATTTATTGTCGGCGGCGACGGAACCATTCTTCGCGCCGCAAAACATGCTATCGAATACGATAAACCCATCATCGGTATCAATGCAGGAAGACTTGGTTTCCTTTCAGATATCGAATCTGAAAGTATTCAGATGATTGAAAAGATCTTTACCGAAGGCTGCCCGATTGAAAAAAGAAATGTTCTTGAAATTGAAAACGGAGAACAAAACGCCCTTGCAATAAACGATGTTTTTGTCAGCAAAACAGAACCCGGAAAAACCGCGGAGCTTTTTGTTGAATGTAACGGTCACGAAGTTTGCCGTTACCGTGCGGACGGAATCGTTCTTTCAACACCGGATGGCTCCACTGCATATTCCATGTCCGCCGGCGGACCGGTTCTTGATACCAATCTAAATGCAATTATAATGACTCCTGTCTGTCCGCATTCGCTTATATCCTGCTCGGTTGTGTTTTCCCCGGAAAAGCACATAACCGTAGGATCTTCGTTCAGCGGAGGAGAAAAGAATCTTGCTGTTGTTGTTGACGGCGAAAAAGTATTCACCCTTAAAAAAGGTGAAAAAATCTCGGTAAAAAGCTCCGAAAAATGTGTAAAGTTTATTAACTTGTCAGGAAGAGGCTTCTATGAAGTACTCAATCAAAAAATAATAGGAAGAAGATAAAAGGGGAACTGTATCATGAAAACAAAACGTCATTCCAAAATACTTGAACTCATATCTGAAAAAGATATTGCAACCCAGGAAGACCTCCTCATCTATCTCCGCGAAAGCGGTTTTGATGTTACCCAGGCAACCGTTTCCCGCGATATCAAGGAACTTCGCCTTGTAAAAACAATGGTAAGTGACGGAAAATACCGTTACACTCCCGCTTCTTCCGACAGCAATGCAGACGTCAGCACAAAATACGCTGTTTTTAACCAGTCTGCAAAAAGTGTTGACTATGCAAATAATATGATAGTCATAAAATGCTATACAGGTATGGCAAACGCCGCCTGCGCCGTTCTTGATGCAATGAATCATGAAGGCGTAGTTGGAACCCTTGCCGGTGATGACACCATTTTTGTACTTATGCGCGATGAAAAATCCGCGGTCGTTCTTGTTGAAGGAATTAAAAAACTTATCGGCTGATATCTTATCCGAAGGAAAGGAGGGAACCTGTAAGTGCTTTCCCAGCTTTTTATTAAAAATGTCGCCGTCATTGAAAGCGCATCCATAGATTTTGAAAACGGATTCAACGTTTTTACGGGTGAGACCGGTGCAGGTAAATCCATCCTTATAGACTCCATAAATGCCGTTCTTGGCGGAAGGACAAGCCGCGATCTTGTTCGTACCGGAGAGGGAAAAGCCGTTGTTTCCGCTGTATTTACCGATATTTCCAAAGAAGCGGAAAACCTTCTTGAAGAACTCGGCTATGATATCGAAGATGAACTTATGGTTTCTCGCGAAATTTCTGCGGAGGGAAAGAGCATTTGTAAAGTCAATATGCGCCCCGCAACAGCGGGCGTGCTCAAGCAGCTTTCTTCCGTGCTCATTGATGTTCACGGTCAGCACGACAGCGCAATTCTTCAAAATCCGGAACTTCATATAGGATACATAGATTCCTTTGGAAACACCGAAAAAGAACTTTCTGACTATCGCGAAAGCTATAGACTTCTCAAATCCATAGAACGGGATATCAAAAAAATCTCCATGGATGATTCCGATAAGGCGGCCCGCATAGATATGCTCAAATTTCAGGTTGGTGAAATCGAAGCAGCAGCCATTGAAGAAGGGGAAGAGGATGAACTTCTTGCCCTCAGCAAACGTATAAAAAGCGCCGAAAACATCATGGAGCTTATTTCTGAGACTGTTTCCGCCCTTGACGGAAACGGAGAAAACGAAGGTGCTCTTGAAGGTCTTTCTACCGCTATTGAAAACTGCTCAAGACTTGCGGAATTCTTTCCGCAATATGATGGTCTTTCCGAAAAATTCAAAGAAATGTACTATGAATTTGAGGAATTTGCAAACGACGTAAAAGATAACGCCGACGAACTTGATTTTGACCCCGCTCTTCAAAACCGCACCGAACGCCGTCTTGACCAGATTTTCCGCCTTAAGCGCAAATATGGCGGAAGCGTTGAGGAAATGTTCAAATATTATAATAAAGCCGTAACCGAACTTGAAAACATTGAATTTTCCGAAGAACGGCTGGAAAAGCTCCAGAAAGAGCGTGAACGCGTTTTTTCCGAAACCAAAGAACTTGCCGCCGTTCTTACAGAAAAACGCTGCAAAGCCGCAGAGACCTTTGAAAAGGCGGTTGCCGGCGAACTTGCATACCTTAATATGCCCAACGTCCGGTTCAGCGTTAATTTTGAAAAAACAGACTTTACAGAATCAGGATGCGATAACATTGAATTCTATATTGCCACCAACGCAGGGGAACCGCTTAAACCTCTTACAAAAATCGCTTCCGGCGGCGAACTTTCAAGAATCATGCTAAGCATAAAAAACGTTCTTGCGGATAATGATAATGTGGATACCCTTATTTTCGACGAGGTCGATACCGGTATTTCCGGTTCTGCCGCACAGAAAGTCGGACAGAAACTTAAACAGGTTTCCGGCGGACGCCAGATAATCTGCGTTACCCACCTTGCACAGGTTGCGGCATACGCAGATAACCACCTTCTTATTTCGAAGAGCACCGAAGGTGGAAGGACCTTTACTTCCGTTGAAAGCCTTAATAAAGAAGGCAGGGTAAACGAACTTGCCCGTATCATGGGAGGCACCATGACAGATGCCCTTAAAAAGAGCGCAGAAGAGCTTTTGGAGCTTTCAAAATAAGGTTGACAAAGGCGTTTTTATGCGTTATAATCCAAACATATTGCAAAAAGCCATGAAGGAAAAAAGTAACCTTGTTCCATGCGGCAAAGAGAGCTTTCGGCTGGTGTAAGAAAGTGAGCAGAACAAAGGCGAATACATTCCCGAGCTATAATTCCGAAATAACAGTAGGTTTTATCCGGTGCGCCGGTTACAGCGTTTTTTGAGGTCAGCTTTTGCTGACGAACCAGAGGTGGTACCGCGCTAATTCGCCCTCTGTCGGTTTTTGCCGACGGAGGGATTTTTTATTGCCAACAAATAAGATTTAAATAAACGGAGGAAAATGAAATGACAATTTATGAAGATCTTGAGCGCCGTGGCTTAATTGCCCAGATGACTCATCCCGAAGAAATCAAAAGAAAACTTGAAAACGAAAAAGTTGTTTTCTATATTGGCTTTGACGCAACCGCAGACAGCCTTCATGTAGGACACTTTCTTCAGCTCATGGTCATCAACAGAATGATCAAAGCAGGCCATACCCCGATCCTTCTTCTTGGAACCGGTACTACCATGGTCGGTGACCCCACCGGAAAAACCGATATGAGAAAAATGCTCACCGTTGATGAGATCAACTATAACGCAGACCGCTTCCTTGAACAGATGAACCAGATCGTTGACGTTTCCAAATGCATTGTTGCAAGAAACGGCGACTGGCTCCTTAAACTCGGATATGTTGAACTTCTCCGCGACGTCGGCGCACATTTCTCCGTTAACAAAATGCTCACCGCAGAATGTGTAAAAAGCCGTTTTGAACGCGGACTCACTTTCCTTGAATTCAACTATATGATTATGCAGAGCTATGACTTCCTCAAACTCTTCCGTGATTATAACTGCACCATGGAACTCGGCGGCGACGACCAGTGGTCCAACATCATCGGCGGTATCGAACTTGTCCGCCGCCTTGAACAGAAAGAAGTTCAGGGCATGACATTCCAGCTTCTTACCACCAAAGAGGGCAAGAAGATGGGTAAAACCGAAGGCGGCGCGGTTTGGCTCAACCCCACCAAGACCACTCCTTATGACTTCTTCCAGTATTGGAGAAACGTCGGCGACGATGACGTTATCAAATGCCTCAAATTCCTCACTTTTATTCCTGTTGAAGAAATTGAAGAGATGGAAAAAACTTTTGAAGGCGCAAATATCAACGCCTGCAAAGAACGACTTGCTTTTGAAGTAACAAAAATCGTTCACGGCGAAGAAGAAGCAAACAAAGCTCTTGAAGCCGCAAGAGCAATTTTTGCAGGAAAAGGTTCCAGCGAAAACATGCCCACCGTTTCTTTCACCGAAGCAGATTTTGCTGACGGAAAACTCGCAGTTACCGAAGCTCTTATCAGAGCTGAAATCGCAAAATCCAAAGGCGAAGGCAAACGCCTTATCGAACAGGGCGGAATTACCGTTAACGATGAAAAAGTTTCCGACGTTTTCGCAACCATCGACAGAAGCGCATTCGAAGGCGAAGTTATTCTCAAAAAAGGCAAAAAAATCTTCAAAAAAC
>JAFSDS010000078.1 GCA_017436125.1 Oscillospiraceae bacterium
GGAAGCTCTGCTTTCCGAAACCTATGACGAAATGGAGGAGGAACTGCAAAGCAAAATCAAAGGGCTGAATCACCAGATCGAAATGCTTTCGGATAAGCGCAACACAATAATTCAGGTGAACCGTACCGCCAAAACCTCCATCGAGGTTTTTGAAGATATCCTCAAAAAAGAAAAGCTGGAGCGGAACGACCTTGAACTGCTGATAGACCAGATAAAGGTTTACGAAAACCGAATTGAACTGAAACTAAAGCCGGATATAGATTCCATTCTCCGAAGCAACATAAGCGAAGAGAAGGAACTGACCGATGAAGAAATCGAAGCACTTTTGAGAGAAACGTTGGTTCAGACCGCCCAAAAGCGCAAAAACAGGGAATTTTCTATTGATGTTATCTGTGACGGCGACCCTCTTGAAATTTTTACTGACAACGACGGTGAGGTTATTTTTAAAAAATATTCGCCCATAGGCGAACTTTCAAATTTTGCTGGGCAATATGCGGATGTGCTCTATAAAGTCGGCGGCTGTCCGGTAATAATCTGTGATCGTGACAGCGTTATAACTGCCGCCGGAATTCCAAAAAAAGAAGTTCTTGAACGCAGGGTCACCCCAATGCTGGAGGACCTTATGGAACGCCGGGCGGTTTATTCCAGAAGCGGTGATTCCGGTGAAAATCTTCTTTTTCCAGTGGAGGGCGTTGATAAAGCAGCCTTTGCGGCGGCTTCGATTATTGCCGCCGGCGACGTTTGCGGAGCAGTTGTTTGCTTTTCTGACGGAAGGGAAAAAGCCGGCGAAGCTGAGTTAAAACTTGTCACCGCTGCGGCAAATTTCCTCGGAAAACAGATGGAAGAGTAGATTTTTACTTTAAAGTATTATACTAACGAATATATAATTTTAACAGGCAATTTTATAAAAATGGCTTATTTATGCGGTTTTGTTGCCTTTTGACATTTGCATTTTTTGTTAAAAACCGTACTTTTGTTTTCAAAACAAAAAGCGGCGGAAAAATCCGCCGCTTTTTTATTTTTGCCTATTAAATTAAAGAAAACCTTCGGTTTTGCTGTAAGGGCACCATGCTCTTACTTCGATGATATTTTTGCAGTCCGGGTCGGTGGAGCGAACATAAAAGCTGTTCTGCCAACCGAAGGGATCGGGCTGTTCAAGAGGATCATAAGCATGAACGACATAATAGCCGTTATCGTCCTTATATGCTCCGTCCTCGATCATGTTATATCTTTTGCCTTCAAAAACAATTTCAGTACGCATTCTCTACGCCTCCGATAATTTACTGATTATAGAATACTATAAAATTGAAACTAAATCAATAGTTTTTACAAAACTGTTAATTTTTATGACAGGTGTTGATTTTGAAAAAAACTGGTAATATAATATTGATTGTTGAATATGAAACAGTTTCCCATCGAACGATTTAAAGAGGAGGAAAAGCCATGTGTGAAAGATTTTTTATCAATACCGAACTTCGCATTCTTTCAAGAAATATAAACAATTATTTCATCAATTACGGCAACCGCAAAAAAATCGATAAAATGACGGGCTCCGGCGGCTGGATAATTTCCTATATTGCAGAAAACCACGGCAGGGATGTTTTTCAGCGCGACCTTGAACACGAATTTGACATAACCCGTTCCACCGCATCAAAAAACGTCGATCTTCTTGTTGAAAACGGATTTATCGAAAGGGTAGGGGTAGATTATGACGCCCGCCTTAAAAAACTTGTTCTTACCGAAAAGGCAAAGGAAGTTATAAAAATCCTGCGCACCGACCGCGCCAGCCTTGAAACCCAGATGCTCCGTGGATTTTCCGATGAGGAAAAGATCCAGCTTCGTGGTTTTCTTAAAAGGCTTTCTTCAAATCTTGAAACCGAGGAGGAGTTTTAATGATAAAACGCCTTGCGAAATCTGTTCGCGAGTATAAGCTTCCGTCTTTCCTTTCGGCTCTTTTTGTAAGCCTTGAGGTTGTTATGGAGGTACTTATCCCTTTTGAAATGGCGGATATGCTGGACTATGGCATCAACGCCGGAAACATGGATTTTGTTCTTCAAAGCGGAATCCGCCTTGTCATCTATGCATGCCTTGTAATCCTTTTCGGCAACCTTGCCGGAAGAGCCGCTTCCACCGCGGCCTGCGGATTTGCAAAAAATCTTCGCCATGACATGTATTATAATATCCAGAATTTTTCCTTTTCAAACATAGATAAGTTTTCCACATCCAGTCTTATTACCAGGATGACCACGGATGTTCAGAATGTTCAGATGGCATATCTTATGCTTGTAAGAATGGCTTTCCGTTCGCCTATTATGATGGTGTTTTCAACGGTCTTTGCATTCCGAATCTATCCGAAGCTGGCGTTTGTTTTTGTAATTTGCCTTCCCTTTATTGCCGGCGGACTTTTTTTCATCATTAAAAAAACACATCCCATTTTCAAACGTGTTTTTAAAACTTACGATAAACTCAACCGTGTCGTTCAGGAAAACCTTAGGGGCATCCGTGTTGTAAAGTCTTTTATCCGCGAGAATCACGAAGTTGAAAAATTCGACGGAATTTCCGACAGCATCCGCAAAGATTTTACCCATGCGGAACAGAACATCGCATGGAACGGCCCTCTTATGCAGATATGCTCCTATACCTGCATGCTGCTTGTTTCCTGGCTTGGTGCCCAGGCAATTATCGCCAGCGGAAACAACCCGGATCTCGGTCTTACCACCGGTATGCTCATGAGCCTTATCACCTATTCCATGCAGATACTTATGAGCGTTATGATGATCTCCGTTATCTTTGTAATGATCACCATATCCCGCGAAAGTGCGGAACGTATCTGTGAAATTCTTGCTGAAGAAAGCGACCTTAAAAACAATGAGCATCCAATTCGTGAAGTTCCTGACGGCAGCGTAAAATTTGAGCACGTTACTTTCCGCTATTCCGAAAAAGCTGATAAAAACGTGCTTAACGACGTTTCCGTCGATATAAAATCCGGCGAAACCGTGGGCATCCTCGGCGGCACCGGTTCTTCAAAATCCACTCTTGTTCAGATGATCCCCCGCCTTTATGACGTTACCGAAGGCGCCGTGCTCGTTGGCGGAAACGACGTTCGCAATTACGACCTTGAAGCCCTTCGCGACAGCGTTGCAATGGTCCTTCAAAAGAACGTTCTCTTCTCCGGAACGATCCGTGAAAACCTTCTTTGGGGAAATGAGCACGCAACCCAGGAGGAGCTTGAGCACGCATGTGAACTTGCCCAGGCAGCGGGCTTTATAAATGAAATGCCCGATAAATATGAAACCTATATTGAACAGGGCGGCGCAAACGTTTCCGGCGGACAGAAGCAGCGCCTTTGCATTGCCCGTGCGCTTCTTAAAAAGCCGAAGGTACTCATTCTTGATGACTCCACCAGCGCCGTTGATACAAAAACCGACGCTCTTATCCGCAAAGCTTTTGCGGAAGAAATCCCCAATACCACAAAGATAATTATTGCCCAGCGCGTTTCTTCCGTTATTGATGCGGATAAAATAATCATTCTTGACGCCGGAGAGATAGTTGCCATGGGAACCCACGAGGAACTTTTGGAAACAAGCGATATTTACCGCGAAACCTATGAATCCCAGATGAAAGGGGGCCTTTCGGATGAATAACAAAAACATACCCGGAAAAAGACCTTCCCTTGATATGGCAACGGTAAAAAGGCTTCTTTCATATTTTAAAAACTACCGCATCCATATGGTTTTCGTATTCTTCTGCATTATTATGAGCACTGTCGGAAGCGTAGCTTCCTCCCTCTTTATAAAGACCCTTATCGACGATTATATAACCCCGCTCATAGGCGTTCAGAATCCGGATTTTTCCGCACTTATCGGCGCACTTATATTCATGGCGGCAATTTACGCTATCGGAATTTTCTCCTCCCTTTTCTATAACCGAACCATGGCAAGAGTTACACAGAATATCCTTAAAGATATCCGCTCCGCCATGTTCCGCCATATGGAAAGGCTCCCCATAAAATATTTTGATACCCACAGCCACGGCGACGTTATGAGTTACTATACAAACGATGCCGATGCTCTTCGCCAGATGCTTTCGCAGAGCGTTCCCCAGGTCATCCAGTCCATGCTGACCCTTACCTTTGTTTTCATTTCCATGCTTATCCAAAGCATTTGGCTCACGGCCATAGTTCTTATTTTCTCTTTCTTTATGCTTAAACTCCTCGGAAAGATAACCGGAAAATCCGGCCGCTATTTTATGGCTGCCCAGCGCTCCATCGCCGGAATGAACGGCTATATCGAAGAGATGATAAACGGCCAGAAAGTTGTTAAAGTATTTAACCACGAGGACAAAGCAAAAGAAGCTTTTGACGCAAAAAACGGCGAACTTTGCGGCAATGCGACCAACGCAAACAAGCTTGCAAACACCCTTATGCCCCTGATGAACGGCCTTGGCTTTTTCCTTTATGTAATCATCGCCATAGTCGGCGGATACCTTGCTCTTTCCGGTCTTCCGAACATCAGCCTTACGGGTGTTTCCGTTCTCACTCTCGGTACCATTGCATCCTTCCTTCAGCTTTCGAGAAGTTTTTGTCAGCCCATAGGCAACGTTTCCAACCAGCTTAACTCCGTTATCATGGCGGTTGCCGGTGCAAGAAGGATTTTTGAATTCATTGACGAGCCCATTGAGGAAAATAACGGCAAGGTAACCCTTGTAAACATGACAAAGAAAAACGGAACCATTGAGGAAACCGAAGAGCGCACCGAACAATGGGCATGGAAGATACCCACTGAAAACGGTTTTGAATTCCGTGAACTCAAGGGCGAAGTTCATCTTGAACATGTTGATTTTTCCTATGTTGAGGGCAAGCGCGTTCTTCATGATGTCACCTTCTATGCCGAGCCCGGACAGAAAGTTGCCCTTGTTGGCGCAACCGGCGCGGGAAAAACCACAATAACGAACCTTATCAACCATTTTTACGATATTGAAAACGGTGTTATCACTTATGACGGCATCAATATCCGCGACATAAACAAAAACGACCTTCGCCGCTCCATGGGCGTTGTTCTTCAGGATGTAAACCTCTTTACCGGAACGGTTATGGAAAACCTCCGCTACGGAAGACCCGATGCCACCGATGATGAATGCATCGCCGCCGCAGAACTTGCGGATGCGGATTCCTTCATCCGCATGCTCCCCAACGGATACGATACCGTTCTTGAGGGTGACGGAAGCGGACTTTCCCAGGGTCAGCGCCAGCTTATCTCCATAGCCCGCGCCGCCGTTGCGGATCCTCCTGTTATGATACTTGATGAGGCGACCTCTTCCATCGACACCAGAACCGAGGCCATTGTTCAGCGCGGCATGGATGCTCTTATGTACGGAAGAACGGTTTTTGTTATTGCCCACCGCCTTTCCACTGTTCAGAACTCCGATGTTATCATGGTTCTTGACCACGGAAGGATCATCGAACGCGGAAGCCACGATGACCTTATCGAACAAAAAGGCACTTATTACCGCCTTTATACCGGCGCATTTGAACTTGACTGATAAAAACAGAAAAGCCTTCCTTTGCCAAAAAGGAAGGCTTTTTTTATTTTTTTATGCAACAAAAACACCATAAAAAGACACTATTTGTATGTAGAGATTTCCTTTTTAAAGAGGTGTTTTTATGAAAAAATTGTTTTTGATTTTTGTTCTTGCGTTCATTCTTGTTTTTGCCGGCTGTGATTCCGAAATTTCTTCCGGGGAGGATATTCTTACTCCTCCGCCGGAAAATGTTTCCGAACCTGAAAACGATGCTGATGAAGAAATCCCCTTTGAACCCACCGAGGACGATATCTTTGACCTTTTGATGTATCAGATAGAGCTTTATGAAAGAGGCAACCACGGTTTTCCCATTGACAGAAACAAGGAACTTGCTAACGAATGGTTTTTTGCTTCCGCATATTACGGTGACCTTGAGGCCGAGGGAAAATCCCTTTCAAGAACCGAACTCATACTGCTCATCTTTGAGCGCTGGTACGGCGTTGATTATAACCCCGATTATTTAAGCGATATCGGCATTGAAAAGCTTGAAACCGTTCTTACCGTAAAGGAATGTGAAATAGAAGAGGATTCCGCCCGCATTGTTGTTGGAAGAAATCTTAAAGGCGTTGAACTCTGGGACTGTGAATATGTTTTTATGCGCGAAGAGGCGGATGAAGAAATTTTAAACAGCCTTGCAAAAGGTCTTACCCTCGGAGGATATTACTGGAGGTACGAAAGCGTAACGCCCATATATGACCGCACCGAATATGAGCCCGTTGTTATCACAACGGCCGAACAGCTTCTTGATATCTGCGCCGCCGTTAATAATCAGGAACTTTCTGCCGTAAACGGCACCTTCGTTCTCGGAAACGATATCGATATGTCCGGATATGACTGGGTACCCATGGGAACGCGCATTGACGAATGGTATTCAAAAGCTTATGTATATGCGAAAACTCCCGGCGGTTTTAACGGGGAATTTGACGGAGCGGGATACACTATTTCCGGAGTTGATACATCCGTTCAGTATTTCAGCAACGAGATTGGATTTTTCGGCCGCATAGGCCCCTATGGCTATGTCCATGACCTTTCCGTTTCCGGAACGGTTTCCGATATGGGTCTTGGAAAAGACAGCAATAATTTTGCCGTCGGCGGCTTTGCCGGAATTGTTCATCACGGTGCAAGGGTCGAAAACTGTCATTTTACCGGTGAGGTTTCCGGCCATACCGGTGTTGGCGGTTTTGCGGGAACGATAGGCTATGCAGCCTACGGCTCCGGAAACGATTATCCCCACGAAAGCATTGTTAAAAACTGTTCCTCAAACGCAAAAATAACCGCAAACTATGAATGCGGAGGCTTTGCAGGAACGATATATAACGGTGTTTCCGACTGCGAGGCCGTCGGCACTCTCGATATCACTTCCGAAGGCTGGAGGCCCAACATAATCGGCGGTTTTGTCGGCGGGCTTATGTGCGACCTTGAAAACTGCAAAACCGCGGTTTCCGTTAACTATGACGTTGATGCTCCGGACTGGATGGGAAATTTTGCCGGAGAGCTTGTATGGAAAATAAAACTCATAAACTGCACCGTTGATACGGATAATCTTCATGAGGGCTGGCGCCTTATCGGTATGCAGCACTATAAAGACTGCGAAATAAATATTACAAAAGAAAACTGGTATCTCGGAGAAAATGAAGAAGCTTCTTTTGAATCCGAAGATGAAGACCAGAGCGTTGTTATAAAAAACTATGACTGATAAAAAATGCCCCGCAAAAATTCTGCGGGGCATTTTATTGCCTTTTTCTGCGATTTATGATAAAGTTATGCCATCACCCGAAAAGGAGATGTTTTTATGCTTACTGTCGGAACAAAAGCTCCGGATTTTACCCTTTTTGATAAGGACGGAAACGAAGTTTCCCTCTCTGATTTTTCCAAAAGAAAAGTTGTTTTATATTTTTATCCCAGGGATAATACTCCCGGCTGTACCCGTCAGGCCTGTGCTTTTGCGCAAAATTATGAGGAATTTAAAAACCTTGATGCAGTCGTTATCGGCATAAGCAAGGATTCTGTTTCCTCCCATGTTAAATTTGCGGAAAAATACGAACTTCCGTTCATCCTTCTTTCCGACCCGGAACACAAAGTGATAGAAGCTTTCGGCGCATGGCAGGAAAAGAAAAACTATGGAAAAGTTTCTTTCGGAACAGTTCGCTCCACCTTCGTTATTGACGAAAACGGCATTATCGAAAAGGTTATGCCTAAAGTAAAACCGGATACCAACGCAGAAGAAATTCTTGAATATCTCAAAAAATAAAAAACGGCCCTTTTGGGGCCGTTTTTTTATGTTGGCATTTAATCGGATTTACTGTAAAATACAAATATCCCCCCTGGGGGGTTGTTTTTGTTTTCGGAGATGATTTTTTGCACGAACATACCAAGGCCGTCATCAACAGAATGTCCAGGGCCATAGGACATCTCGGCGCCGCAAGAACAAGCGCATATTATGCGGTTGCTCCTTTTATCGGCGCTGTTCTTTCCCTTGTTATTTTCAGGAATGTTCCCGGAATCCGGTATTTTATGGCTCTCGGGCTTATGATAATAGGCGCATGGCTTTCTTCCAGCGATGAACCGATTTTCAAAAAACATAAAAGTTAATAAATTTTTCGTTTATTTTCCTGCCGTTATGTTTTATAATAGTGGCAGGGATTTTTTCTTGAAAGGAGAATCAAATATGAAAAATATAATTAAACTTGCTCTTGTTTTTACCCTTATCCTTGCGGTCCTCTGCGGCTGTGCGGATGACTATGCTTCCACTGACGTTATCACCGGTATTCCGGAAGGCCCCTGGGAAAGAGACCCTGAAAAACATTGGAAAACCGACGCAAATGGTGAAATCGTTTATTCCGGCGAACATGAACTTGGCGAAGGCTGGGAATGTTCTGTCTGCGGATGCGAAATCATCGATTGGGGCGACGGAAGCTTTGATATAAACAGCTACGACGGCTATGGCAATATTACAAAAAGCACTTCCTATGAAAACGGCGAAATCACTTTCGAATCCGTCAATGAATATTTCTATAACGATTACGGAAATGTTCTTTTTAGCACTCGTTATGAAAACGGCGTGCTTACCGAAGAATGTGCATATTCCGTTAATACCGAAGGATATTCAATTCTTCAGGAAACAAAAATCTATCTTGAAGACGGCGGTTATAGCGTTGAAAGCTATGACGAAAACGGCGACAGCATAAAATATGCCGTACATGACGAAAACGACGAAATACTTCTTGAAACCACTTATGAATACAAGCTGACCGAAGACGGCTTTACTTATACCTCCAAAGATATTACCGTTGACTATGAAAACGACGCAAAATATGAGTATATCTATAACGAAATGGGCGACCAGGTTTGTTATACCGAATATGACAGCATGGATATGGTCGTTTATTCCGAAGACAACGAATATGAATATGACGATCAGGGAAGAAAAACCTATCGCAAAACCGTTGTGAACGGCATTATTTCCGAAGAGATATTCTTTGCATACCATGAGGAAGACGACGGCTGGTGGAGCTATTACGACAAACAGATCGTTTATAACGAGGACGGTTCCTATACCGTTTTCAGATATGACGAAAACGACGAACTTTTAAGCGAAGAATCCTTTGACGCAAACGGAAACAAACAGTAAAATTCAATAGTTTGCTATTTAAATCCCTGTCCCCATGATATATAATGAGGACAGGGATTTTTTTGAAAGGAATTAAAACATGAAAAAATATATCGGAATTATGCTTGTTTTTATTATTTCTCTTGCGCTTTTCTGCGGCTGTGCAAAAGGAAGTACCAACCTTGCATCGGAGCCTAAGTGGGAGCGAAATACTGAAGAGCACTGGAAAATCGATGAAAACGGAAATAAAACGGAACTCGGCAAACACGAACTTGGTAATAACAATATTTGTGCCGTCTGCAAAGCCACGATCATTTCCACAGAGGACGGTTATTCCAGCATCAACGATTATGACGAAAACGGAAATATGACCTCCTGCACGGTCGTTGATCCGGACGGAACGGTTTATGAATATATCTATGAATATCCGGAAAACAGTGAATCGTTTTTTTGCAAAACATATAAAAACGGCGAGCTTTTTATGGAAGATGAATATACCGTCGATTCAAACGGAAATCAGATCATCATCAGCTATGTTATGTATTCTGAGGACGGCAGCAGGATAGAAGCAGAATGCAACGAATACGGCGAAGCAGCGAAAGCGTATGAATACTCTCCGGAAGGCGAGCTTATTTCCGAAAATATTTATGAATATTCCTTCTCCGACGACGGAACACGTTACTGCAGTTTTGATTCCTGCACCAACTATCAGGAAATAAGAATATTCGAGCATCATTACAATGAATTCGGTGATGAGATTTCTTATACACAATATCGCCTTGATAACCGCAACGTTATTTCCGAAGAAGAATATGAATACGAATATGACGAAGAGGGCAGAAAGATCTATAAAAAAACTCTTGAACATAAAAGCATGCGCGAAGAGTTCTTTTATGAAAATTGTGAAAATGAAGAAGGCCCTTACAGCTATTGCAGCAAATATATTTATCATAACCAAACGGGATATTATACAGTTTATGAATATAACGAATTGGGTGAAACCATAAGCGAAACCAACTATGATTCTTTTGGAAATAAAATTCCTTAATAAAAAAGCGCCGGCAAAAGCCGACGTTTTTTACTTTAAGGATAATTTATCTTCCTCTATACGCTCTGTTAAGAGCTTTTTTGCAAACAGGAGCCAAAAGGACGGAAACAACTATTGCAAAAACGGCGTTTATTCCGGATGTCACAAACTTTGTGCTGCATGCAACAAGCGCCGCGGAAGCATCGCTTCCCTCAAGAATAAGGGTGATAAAAGATTTTCCAAGATGGAGGATAAGATATGTAACCGCACCGCAAACTGCACCGAGAATGTTCTGTTTTGTGTTTGTTCCATCGTTCCCGCCGAGCTTTGAAACCCAGCCGCAGACATATGCCATTGCGAAAAAGAAAGCAAAGGTAAAAGGCGCCCCGGCAACAAAAGCCGGCTGGGTAAGGTCAAACATGGCGGAACCTATTCCCGCGGCAAGTCCGCCCTTTGTTTTGCCGAAAATCATCGCCCCGAGAAGGCAGACCGCATTTCCCATTTTAAACTGGGTCGGGCCGGCGGGAGTTGGAATAGGGCCTATTTTAAGAAAATAGGTTGCTACAAAAACCAATGCCGCAAGAACGCCGATTTCCGCAAGGTCGCGAACGGTAAATTTTTTTGTTTCCGCCATAGATTTTTCGCCTCCGCTTTTTTAAAACTGATTTGATTATAGCGCGGTTTTTTCGCTTTCTCAAATTTTGGATTTTTATTTTTTCGGTTTTTGTTTTTGTAAAAAAACAACATAGCCGCGCTTTTTGTTTTCCGCCGGTTTATTGAAACTGACGGATTTTTTATTGTGCAAAAATCCGCCAAAAAACCGCCTTCGGCATTTTTTATAAAGCCGGATTTTTAAAAACCTTTTCCTTTGGTAAAAAGGTAGAACCGGCGGTTTTTGCCTTAAAAAAAACGTCGGTGTCATTTTGCACAACTTTGGCTTTTTTATAAAAAGCCGTTTATTATAAAATTTTAACATTAAATAATGCAAAAACCGCCCGTCATAAACAAAGATGCCGAAGTGGCCTTATTTTTCTTGAAAAAAGCATAATTTTATTATATATTTAATATGAAGTAATTTGGCTTCGCATTAAAATGTTTTAAAACAATTTAACCATAGAAAGGATGTTGTTCCCATGAACACCGCAAACAAAATGTCCGTTAAAGACATAAACGTCGCAGGTAAAAAAGTTCTTGTTCGCTGCGACTTCAACGTTCCGCTTAAAGAGGGCGTTATCACCAACGATAAAAGAATCGTTGCCGCTCTTCCTACCATCAAATATCTTAAAGATAACGGCGCAAAAGTTATCCTCTGTTCCCACCTCGGACGTCCGAAGGGCGAATGGCTTCCGGAATTTTCTCTTGCTCCCGTTGCAAAAAGACTTTCCGAACTTCTTGAATGCGAAGTTCGCATGAGCAAAGATGTTATCGGCGAAGACGCAAAAAACATCTCCGAAACCCTTAAAGAGGGCGAAGTTGCTCTTCTTGAAAACGTTCGTTATTACAAAGAAGAAACCAAAAACGCTCCGGAATTTGCAAAAGAACTTGCTTCCCTTGCAGAAATCTTTGTAAACGACGCATTCGGCACCGCACACCGCGCACATGCTTCCACCACCGGTGTTGCAGATTATATCCCCGCAGTATGCGGCTTCCTTATCCAGAAAGAAATCGACGTTATGGGCAAGGCTCTTGATAACCCCGTAAGACCTTTCGTTGCTGTTCTTGGCGGCGCAAAAGTTTCCGATAAAATCGGCGTTATCACCAACCTTCTTGAAAAAGTTGATACCCTTATCGTAGGCGGCGCAATGGCATATACCTTCCTTAAAGCAGAAGGCCACAACGTAGGTATCTCCCTTTGTGAAGAAGACAAACTCGAGCTTGCTTCCGATCTTCTTGCAAAAGCAAAGGAAAAAGGTGTTTCTCTCCTTCTTCCCGTTGACCATATCGCAGCAGACAAATTTGACGAAAACGCAGAACCTGTTGCTGTTGACGGAAAAGATATTCCCGAAGGCCTTATGGGCATGGATATCGGCCCCAAATCCGTTGAACTTTTCAAAGAAGCTGTTAAAAACGCAAAAACCGTTATCTGGAACGGACCTATGGGCGTTTTTGAATTCAAAAACTTTGCAGGCGGCACCTTTGCTGTTGCAGAAGCTATTGCAGAAACCGAATGCATCTCCATCATCGGCGGCGGTGACTCTGTTGCTGCAGTAACCAAACTTGGCTTTGCAGACAAAATGACCCATATCTCCACCGGCGGCGGCGCTTCTCTTGAATTTCTTGAAGGCCTTGAACTCCCCGGCATTGCAGCTCTTAACGAAAAATAATCCCGAAAGGACGATATCAATGAATAAATCCAAACGCGCCGCTGTTATTGCCGGCAACTGGAAAATGAACAAAACCCGCGCAGAAGCAAAAGCTCTTGTTGAAGAGCTTATTCCTCTCGTAAAGGATGCGGACTGCGGCGTTATCGTATGCACCCCCTATCTTGACCTTGAAACCGCTGTTAACGCAGCTTCCGGCTCCAACGTAAAAGTCGGCGCACAGAACTGCCATTGGGCCCCCGGCGGCGCATTCACCGGCGAAATTCCCGCTTCCATGATCAAAGAAGTTGGCGCAGATTATGTTATCATCGGCCACAGCGAAAGAAGACAGTATTTTGGCGAAACCGACGAAACCGTAAACGAAAGAACCCGTGCCGCTCTTGATGAGGGCCTTACCGTAATCCTCTGCTGCGGCGAACTTCTTGATGAACGCAACCAGGGCATCATGGAAGAGGTTGTTGGCAAACAGCTTAAAGTTGCTCTTGGCGGAGTTTCTGAAGAAGAACTTAAAAACATCATCATCGCTTATGAACCCGTTTGGGCAATCGGCACCGGCGTTACCGCCACCGCAGACCAGGCAGAAGAAGCCTGCGCATTCATCCGCGGCCTTATCGCAAAACTTTATTCCGAAGAAGCAGCCGATGGTATCACCATCCAGTACGGCGGCAGCATGAACGCAAAAAACGCAGCGGAACTTCTTTCCAAAGAAAACGTTGACGGCGGCCTTATCGGCGGCGCATCCCTTAAAGCTCCTGATTTTGCGGCAATCGTTGCGGCAGCTTCCGTTTAAGGAGATAAAAACCTATGAAACCTCTTGTTTTAATGATTCTTGACGGCTTCGGCTATAATGAAAGCGATTACGGAAACGCGATCCGCGCCGCAAAAATGCCGAACCTTGATAAAATAAAAGAATCCTGCCCAAAAACCATCATCGGTGCTTCCGGACTTGACGTCGGTCTTCCGGAGGGCCAGATGGGCAACTCCGAAGTCGGCCATACCAATATCGGCGCAGGAAGAATTGTATATCAGCCCCTTATGCGCATCACAAATGCGGTAAGAAACGGCGAGTTTTTTGAAAATCCCGCCCTTTGCTCCGCTATGGAAAACTGCGTTAAAAACAAAAGCGCCCTCCATATTCTCGGACTTCTTTCCGACGGCGGCGTTCACAGCCATCTTGAACATATCTTTGCCATAATCGACATGGCAAAGAAAAACGGCCTTGAAAAAGTTTTTGTTCACTGCTTTATGGACGGCAGGGACGTTCCTCCCTCCTCCGGAAAAAGCTTTATTGAAAAGCTGGAGGCAAAACTTGATGAAACCGGCCTTGGAAAAATCGCATCCGTCGGCGGCCGCTATTACGGAATGGACCGTGACAAACGCTGGGACAGGGTTGAAAAACATTATAACGCCATCGTTCTCGGCTACGCTCCTTTTGAGGAGGACGCTGCAAAAGCTGTTCAGAAAAGCTATGATGAGGGCGTTACCGATGAATTCATCGTTCCCTTCATCTGTGAAAAGGATGCGGGCATAAAAGACGGCGACTCCGTTATTTTTGCAAACTTCCGCCCGGACAGAGCAAGGGAAATGACCCGCGCCATTGTTGACAGGGAATTTTCCGGCTTTGAAAGAACCGCAAGGAAAGTTTGCTATGTCTGCATGGCGCAGTATGACGAAACCATCGAAAACGTATCCGTTGCGTTCCCTCCCCTTGTTCTTGAGGATACCTTCGGCGAATACATCGCCAAAAAAGGCCTTAAACAGCTTCGCATTGCGGAAACTGAAAAATATGCCCACGTAACCTTCTTCTTTAACGGCGGCGTTGAGGCACCCTATGAAAACGAGGACAGAGATCTTATCGCTTCCCCTAAGGTTGCAACCTATGACCTTCAGCCGGAAATGAGCGCATATCTTGTTACCGAAAAGCTTCTTGAGGAACTTGATAAAAACGAACACGACGTTATTATCCTCAACTATGCAAACACCGACATGGTCGGCCACACCGGCGTTTTTGAAGCCGCCGTTGCCGCCTGTGAGGCTGTTGACGAATGCCTCGGCAAGATCTGCGATAAGGTAAAAGAACTTGGCGGAACGGTTCTTATAACCGCCGACCACGGCAACGCGGACGTTATGCTTGCAAAGGACGGAACTCCCTTTACCGCCCACAGCACCAATCCCGTTCCCTTTATCGTTTTTAATCACCCCTGTGAACTTCGCTCCGGCGGCGTTCTTGCGGATATCGCGCCAACCATGCTCAAGCTTCTCGGAATCGAAAAGCCCTCCTGCATGACCGGCGAAAGCATCATCCTCTGATATGCTCAAAAGAAAAAGCCCGTGCTCAAAATGAGCACGGGCTTTATTTTTATGTATCAGTAGCCGAGGGTATCGTCGAGGGAATCGTCATTATAGATCCAGTCGTCAACGTTTACTATGCGGAATTTTTTCTCATCGTCGCGGATAACAACGTTTTTGATGCCCGCATTGATTACCATGCGCTTGCACATGCTGCAGCAGCTTCCGTTTTTAACATAATCGCCGGTTTCGCATTCTTTTCCGACGAGATAGAGAGTGGAATCTATCATATTCTCTCTCGGTGCGCTGATTATGGCATTTGCCTCCGCATGGACGCTGCGGCAAAGCTCATAACGCTCGCCTCTCGGAACACCGAGTTTTTCCCTTCTGCACCAGCCAAGGTCGCTGCAGTTTTTTCTTCCTCTTGGTGCACCGGCATATCCGGTGGAAATGATCTGGTCGTTTTTAACGATTATTGCGCCGTATTTTCTGCGAAGGCAGGTTCCTCTTTCAAGGACCATTTCGGCAATATCAAGATAATAGTTATGTTTGTCTCTTCTCTCTTCAGACATGGTTTTTCCCCTTATTCAATAATTTCTGCCGGTGCGTTTTTGCGGACGGATTCGATTCCGTTTTCGCAGGATGCCTTTGTTTTGTATCCTTCGGATGCAAGGATGATTTCGCCGTTGCGGGCTTTAAGGCGGAAGCGGAACTCTCCGGCTTTATCTTTATAAATTTCGAACTTCGGATTTACCTGTTTTTCAAAATCCTCTTCAGTCCGGTCTTCGATGTTTGCAACCGGTGCGTTTTTGCGGACGGAGGCAACGCCTTTTTCCATGGCGGCGCGGCCGGAATATACTTCGGAAATACCGATTATCTGGTTATTTCCGGCAAGAAGGCGGAAGCTTATTCCGGAAGAGGTTTCTTTTACGGAATATTTTCCGCTGCAGACGGTTTTTTCTTCCTCTTTTTCCTCTTCAAGGATACCGGCATAAAGGGCTTTAAAGAATTCGGCAGCCTCCTCGGCTTTTTCCTCATCCGGTTCCTCCATTTCCTCACAGGAAGCGGCGGTTATCTTGCCGGTATATTTGAAAACGTCCTCATCAAAATCCTCTTCTTCTGGAAGGGGAGCGATGCCTTCATAAACGGTTTTAAAGAAAGCGGCGGCGGTTTTTGCGTCCCTTTCCTCCA
>JAFSDS010000079.1 GCA_017436125.1 Oscillospiraceae bacterium
CCGCAGAGCTTGATATGCCCACCGATAAAGTACGCGAGATCATGAGAGTTGCACAGGAGCCCGTTTCTCTTGAAACTCCTATCGGCGAAGAGGAAGACAGCCATCTCGGCGACTTCATCCCCGATGACGACGCACCGGCACCGGCAGACGCAGCTTCCCATACTCTTCTTAAAGAACAGCTTGCGGACGTTCTTAAAACCCTTACTCCCAGAGAAGAAAAAGTTCTTCGTCTTCGCTTCGGTCTTGATGACGGCCGCCCGAGAACCCTTGAGGAAGTCGGCAAGGAATTCAACGTAACCCGTGAACGTATCCGTCAGATCGAAGCAAAAGCTCTTCGCAAGCTCCGTCATCCCAGCCGCAGCAAAAAACTTAAAGACTTTATCGACTGATAAGATTAAGACATAAAATCCTCAAGAAGAAGCCGAAGCTCCTCTTTTGAAAAAATCTCTATCCCTTCCGAAAGACGTTTTTGGTCCTCCGGGGGAAGAGTTCTTGTTAAAAAATCATATATTTCATTGGGATAGGGACTTTCTCCGATAAAAAGAGCCAGTTTTCCCTCATAGATGCCCAGAAGCAATTTTTCCGGCTTTGATTCTTCCGAAACGGAGGTAACTTCTGCATCGGAAGGCTCGGTTTTTTCGTTTAAATATCCGTTTACCGCAAAAATTCCGGAAACCAGCGCCATAACGGTGATAAGAGCCGCGGCGGTTATTGAAAGGCTGTGTTCCAAAATAATATCCCCTTTCCGTTTTATTCCAATATGTATTTTTAACAGGTTGTTCATCAAATAATCATTTGATGAGGTATAATATAAATTATAGGCCTCCTTTGAAAAAAGGCGGCATCAGATTCCTCATAAAAAGGAGGACAGATAAATGCAGTCTAAAAAGAATAATGACCGCCCGAAGGAAACCCCCGTATGGCTTAAAATCATAAAGGGATTCTTCCGCTTTTTTGCAAGGGCATTGGTTACCGTGCTTTCCGTTATCATCATAAGCGGATGCATTATCGGATGCGTTCTTGCAACGGTCATTCTCGGAATGGTCGATGACGCGGACGTTATCGATCTTGATCAGCTTGAGCTGAGCTATACCACAATAATCTATACAAGGGATTCCGAAACCGGCGTTTATGTTGAGGATACCAAGCTTTACGGCGAAAGCGGAAAGCTTATCTGGGCCGACTATGACCAGTTCCCGGATTATCTTATCGACACCGTTGTTGCTGCGGAGGACAAACGTTTTTGGCAGCACCAGGGCGTTGACTTTGCCCGTACTATCCAGGCGACCCTCAGCTTCCTTTCCGGCGGCGACAGCGGCGGCGGTTCCACCATAACCCAGCAGCTTATCAAAAACGTTACCGGCGCAAACGAGGTTCGTATCGACCGTAAAGTAAAAGAAATATTCAACGCCCTTGCCCTTGAAAAGAGATATTCCAAGGAACAGATACTTGAGGCATATCTTAACGTTATCGCCCTTGGCTATAACACAAAAGGCGTTCAGGCTGCGGCAAATATGTATTATGACAAGGATATCTCCGAACTTACTCTTGCGGAATGTGCCGGACTTATTGCCATAACCAACAACCCCAGTATCTATGAACCTTTCGGCCATCCGGAAAATAACAAGGGCCGCCGTGAGTATATCTTCAGCGAGATGCTCGAAGTCGGATACATTTCCCGCAGCGAATACGACGTTCTTGTTGAAACGGATATAGTTACCTCCAAAGGCCAGGTTACCGGAACTTCCTCCAGCAAATATACCTCCTGGTTCATCGACTATGTTATCGACGACGTTATCAGCGACCTTATGGATGAATACGGCTGGGATAAAAAGACTGCGGAATATAACCTCTATAACGGAGGCTACCGCGTCTATACCACCGTTGACAACCGCATCCAGAATATTGCGGAGGAATATTACGAGGATACCGAAAACTTTGAAAAAGTTCTCAACAAGGTCCAGCCGGATTCCGCTTTTGTTGTTCTCAACTATGACGGCGAAGTTGTTGCCATAGTCGGCGGCAAGGGCGAAAAAACCGGTTCCCGCCTTTTCAATATCGCGGCCCACGGCAAAAGACATATCGGTTCTACCATAAAACCCATCTCATCCTATGCTCTTGCCATTGAAAATGACTTTATCACCTATTCCACCGTTATCACCGACGAACCTATCTATAAAGCCGGCGAAACCGTTGGAGGCACCACCTTTAAGGCCGACTGGCCCATCAACTATTACAAAGGCTATCTCGGCGATGTTACCGTTAAAGAGGCTGTTCAGCGCTCCATAAACACCATTCCGGTAAAGCTTGTTGAACATCTTACCCCGAGGACTGTTTTTGACTTCCTTACTCAGAAGCTTCATATCAGCACCCTTGTTGATTCCGGCGCAAACAACGACGTTGCCGTTGCGCCGATGGCTCTTGGTTCCTTTACCCAGGGTGTTTCCCCTATTGAGCTTGCGGGCGCATATCAGATGATAGGCAACGGCGGACTTTATATTGAGCCCCATTCCTATACCGAAGTTCTTGACAGCGAGGGTGCGGTCGTTCTTAAAGCGAACACCGCTCCGGAGCGCGTTATCTCTTCCGAAACCGCTACCATCCTCAATAAGCTCTGTCAGGCAGTTGTAAACTCCGCTCCCGGTACCGGTACTCCGGCAAACATTCCCGGATTTACCGTTGCAGGCAAGACCGGTTCTGCATCCGACAACACCGACCTTTGGTTCGTTGGAATGACCCCCCAGTATCTCGGCGTTGTATGGCTCGGTTATTCCGAGGGAATGAAAGAGATAGTTTATCAGACCTATCCCACCCCGAAGATCTGGAAATCCATCATGGCAGAAGTTATGAAAAACGAGGACCCCACCGTATCCTTCCCGGAAAGCAGCAACGTTGTTGCCGCAACCTATTGCACCCGTTCCGGCGACCTTGCGGGCAGCTCCTGCACACAAACCTCTACCGGCTGGTATAAGAAAGACAACATGCCCGGAACATGTTATGCCTGTTCCGGCGGCATCGGATTCTGGGAGGACGATGAAAATGACAACCCCGGAATCATTATCAACGGATAATATAATATTGTTATAATAAAAAAGCGCTTTTCCTTTAAAAAGGAACGGCGCTTTTTTGTTTTGTGTTTTTATCCGCTTACATTTTCCGCTCGGTTCTGTAGGGGCGGTCGCCCGCAAAACTGCTGATGTGAATTTGACATGTTCTGTTTTTCGTAATATAATTATCCTCGGTTTTGATTTTTTTAATAAAACGGAGGCGATTTTTAAAAATGGCTTCATCAGCTTCTCCGAAGCGCATTGACATGACCCAGGGTTCCATCTGGAAATGTATGATAAACTTCGCGATACCGGTTTTTATCGGCCATCTTTTTCAGCAGCTTTATAACACCGCCGACAGCATCATAGTCGGCAACTTTGTCGGCAAAGAGGCCCTTGCGGCGGTTTCTTCCAGCGGAAACCTTATCTTTATGATGACCGGCTTTTTTATGGGTCTTTGCATGGGCGCCGGCGTTATAATAAGCCGCTATCTTGGCGCAAGGGATTTTGAAAAAATGCGCAAGGCGATACACACCGCCGTTGCCTTTGCCCTTTGCTGCGGACTTACCCTTTCAATACTCGGTCTTTGGCTTGCGCCAAAGCTTCTTGTTCTTATGAAAACGCCGGAAAATGTTTTGCCCCTTTCCATAACATATTTCCGCATATACTTTTTCGGCAGCTTTTTCTCTCTTACCTATAACGTCTGCGCGGGAATTTTGCAGGCTGTGGGCGATTCCAAAAGCCCTCTTCGTTTTCTTATAATCGCTTCATTTACAAACGTCATCCTTGACCTTGTTTTTGTTGGAGCATTGGATTTTGGTGTTGCGGGCGCCGCTATCGCAACAGTTCTCAGCCAGATGCTCAGCGCATTCCTCGGATTCAGAAAACTTCTTCGAAGCGAGGGCGATTATCAGCTCCATATCAAGCAAATCTGCTTTGACTTTGCAAGGCTTAAAGAAATCCTTCATCAGGGCATCCCCTCGGGCGTTCAGAACTCCATTATCTCCATTGCTAACGTTGTTGTTCAGTCCAACATAAATGCCTTTGGCGACGATGCTATGGCCGGCTGCGGCGCATATTCCAAAATCGAAGGATTCATCTTCCTTCCCATCATGGCTTTTTCCGCCGCAATTACCACCTTCATCAGCCAGAACCTTGGCGCAGGAAATCACGAACGCGCGCTCAAGGGTTCCCGCTTTGGCGTTTTCGGAGCAATGGCTTCCGCCGAGGGACTTGGCGCCGTTCTCTGGCTAATCTGTCCCTGGGTCATTCCCCTTTTCAACAGCGACCCCGCTGTTGTTGAAATCGGCGTTAACCAGATGAGGACAGAATCCATTTTCTTTTTTGCCCTTGCTTTTGCCCATGCTGTTTCCGCGGTAATGCGCGGGGCAGGAAGAGCAAAAATGCCCATGTATACCATGCTTCTTTGCTGGTGCATCATCCGTGTGACCTATATCACCGTTGCGGTTCAGTTCTTCCCTGTTATCAACACCGTTTACTGGGCATATCCAATCACCTGGCTTCTCAGCTGCATTATTTTTGCTTATTATTATTTTAAAGGTGACTGGATCCACACATACGACTATGCCGCATAAAAGAAAAACACATTTAAAAAGGCACTTCGAAAAGAAGTGCCTTTTTTGTTTTCTGTTATTATAAAAGATTTCTATATAACCGCAGAGGCAGATATCATAAGCCCGCAAAAGGTTTTTCCTTAAAAACAATAATATAAATCTTTTTCGGAATAAAATGCTGCGTTTTTTTACAAAAAAACACTTATTTATTGAAGATGTATATAAAAAGCGGTATGATTGAAGCGGAAAGTGAAGTGATTTTCATGATAACAATGATGATTGCCGCCATAGAAAACGATTTTCAGCGGGAATATATGGCGGAAATATATGAAAAATATTACGGCGCAATGCTTAAAAAAGCAAAAACATATATTTCGGATGAGGAAGAAGCAGAAGAACTTGTTCAGGACGTTTTTATAAAAATGATCGAGCGGGTGGATTCCGTCATGGAGGTCGAAAAGAAAAAACTTGCGGCCTATCTTATGAGCGCGGTTAAATTCACCGCTTTCAATAAATACCGCAAACAGAAAACCGTGAGCAAATACATGACTTTTGTTGATGAAGAGCAGGAGGACGTTGAGCTTTTGCGAGATGAAAACGCTCTTCCGGAGGAGCTTTTTATCAGAAAAGAAGCGGTTTCGGAGCTTGAATCCGCCCTTGAAGAAATTCCGGAAAAATATAAGAACATATTGGAATATAAATATATTCTCGGCCTTTCGGATGAGGAAATCGGGCAAAAATTCGGAATTTCTGAAAAAAGCGTCCGTTCCTGCTTAACAAGGGCAAGAAGAAAAGCCTATTCCGTTTTGAAAGGGGGCGAATGATATGTCTGAAAAATACGGCCTTTCAAATAAAGCAATAACAGAAGAATATGAGGACCTTATTTTCAGAAAGGTCATGGCCCGGTATGCGGAAAACCAAAGCGAAAAAATAGAGGAGGAAATTGCCGCGGAAAACGCCGCCGCGGATAAAAACATTCTTCGGAAGCTTTTTGGAAAAAAAGAACGCCGCGAAAACGCCGCGACCCTTTGGAAATATGGCAAAAAGCTCATAACCGCCGCGGCAATGGTTGTTTTTGTGGGCGTTGTTTCTGTTTCCTCCGTTGTTGTTGCCTCCGCAGAGGCAAGGGAAGCCATTGCGGAATATCTTTATTCGCTGATTATCAAAGATGAGGGAAACAAAATTGTGGTATCTTCCGGACAGCATGAAGATATTCGTACGCATCGCTATGTATTAAGCTATATTCCCGATGGATATCATCTTTCTGAAAGTTCTCCGAACGGTGGAGATGGCAGGATTGATTTTTATTCCAGCGGAGAAGAGGAATTTGCGTTTATCGAAAATATAAACGAAATTTGGACGGTTCCGGAAGCCTATGAAGGAGAAGAGATTGAAATTGAAACAATAGAAGACCGGACGATTTACATTATAAGCTATGCAGATAATCGTATATCGTTAAAATGGCTTGAAGAAGATGCGATTCTTTCAATAGACGGTTCGCAGGACAACAGGGGCGTTCTTTTCGATATCATGGAAGGGGTAGTTTTCAACGAAAAATACGAAGGGGAACGTACGCCCATAGAAATCGCCGAAGAAGTCCCCGAAGAACTTCAAGAAGAACTTTCCGAGAAAGAGCGTCTTGGTCTTGAACATTACAATTGGGACGGGGCATGGATGCCCACATATATTCCCGAAGGCTATGCTTGTGATATATCCGGTGGATCCAGCTCCGGAGTATATCATGTAAACTATATAGATGGGGATAATTATATTATAATCGAACAGAGAAACAAGGATTATATTCTTTCGGCCGAAGAAGAGTTTGAGAGTCCGATAAGCGGTTATTTCGCGAGCGGAGATGAAGTGTATTATACCGTTTGGATAGTTGATAATACCTTAATAAGCATCATTTCAAACCGTGCGGAAGTTCTTGAAATAGCAAAAGGAATGGTTCCCTCGGAACACATTCCTGAAAAGCGTTATTTAGGAAAATGTTATGCTTTGCAGTACATTCCGGAAGGGTTCATTCTTACCGAAGAATATGACAGCAAAACCTCAAGATATGAAACATATACAAACGGCGACCTTTTCTTTAGTTTTAAGCAGCGCGGAACATCTGTTGTTGCAAATATTCCTACGGAATATGATGAACAGAAAACCATAATGATAGGCGAAAGTGAAGCTCTATATACGAGATTTATGGACGTAACCGAGTTGTTCTGGTACACCGAAGACGGATTTTTCAGATTCAGTTATAATATACCCGACGAAGAAATCTTCAAAATAATCGACAGCCTTGCTCCTGTTGAACAAGAATAAAGCCCTGTGCTCAAACTTAAAAAACGCAAAAGTCCCGTGCTCAAAATTGAGCACGGGACTTTTTGCTTTTGGGATTAGTTGGGAGAAATCAATCTCTGAAAGGCTCGCGGCCTTTATAAGTGGTGTGGAGAAGTTCGTGGGCTTTATGGGAGTTCGGCTCGCCGAGGAATTCTTCATAAAGTTTCTGAACCTGGGTGTTCTTATGGCTCTGGCGAAGAACGTTTCTCTGGTCCTCGGAATAAAGTGCGGAAGCGCGCTTCTGCATATAGGTATCAAGAATATCGTGGTCCTCGTTGGGAAGGAATACGGGGCGAACATAGGGCTGGCCGCCGCCGTTGATGCATCCGCCGGGGCAGCCCATGATTTCGATGAACTGATAGGGGCTTTCGCCTTTGCGGATCTGGTCCATAAGGACTTTTGCATTTTTCATGCCGTGGGCAACAGCAAAACGAAGGATCTTGCCGTTGATTTCGATCTGGGATTCTTTGATGCCGTCAAATCCGCGTACGGAAGTGAATGCGATGGCGCCGTGCTCTTTACCGGTAAGAACGTGGTAAACGGTACGGAGAGCTGCTTCCATAACGCCGCCGGTTACGCCGAAGATAACGCCTGCGCCGGATGCTTCGCCCATGATGTCGGCATCGAATTCCTCATCCGGAAGCTTGTTGAAAACGATACCGCTGCGGCGGATCATTTCTGCAAGTTCGCGGGTAGTAAGAACGGCGTCAACATCTTTAAGGCCGTCTTCATTTACCATTTCGGGACGCTCTTTTTCAAATTTCTTTGCGGTGCAGGGCATGATGGATACAACAAAGATATCTTTGGGATCGATGCCATTCTTTTCTGCATAATAAGATTTGATGATTGCGCCCTGCATCTGGTGGGGAGATTTGCAGGAAGAAAGGTGATCGAGCTGATCTGCGTAATAGGTTTCGCAATAGTTTACCCAGCCGGGGGAGCAGGAAGTGATCATCGGAAGAACGCCGCCGTTCTGCATACGGCCGAGAAGCTCGGTTCCCTCTTCCATGATGGTAAGGTCTGCGCCGAAGTCGGTGTCATAAACTTTTTCAAAGCCGAGGCGGCGAAGTGCGGCAACCATTTTTCCGGTAACAGCGGTGCCGATGGGCATTCCGAATTCTTCGCCAAGTGCTGCGCGGACTGCCGGGGCGGTCTGAACGATAACATGGCGGCCGAGGGACATTGCATGGTCAACCTTTTCAATTTCGGATTTGAGCATGAGAGCACCGGTAGGACATACGGAAACGCACTGTCCGCAAAGTATGCAGGGGGATTTATCGAAAGATCTGTTTCCGGCAGGGCCGACTATGGCGTTAAAGCCGCGGTTTTCAAAACCGAGAACGCCGTTTCCGTGGGCGTTTTTACATCTTGCAATGCAGCGTCCGCAAAGAATGCATTTGCTGGTGTCGCGAACGATGGAAGGGTTAAGTTCATCAATGGTTACCGGGGTCTGGGAACCTTTGAACATTTCGGGTCTTGCGCCGGTAAGTTTTGCAACATGGAGAAGTTCGCATTTTCCGTTTTTGTCACACTGCTGGCAGTTTACGGAATGGTTGGAAAGAAGAAGTTCAACGGAAGTTCTTCTTGCGGCGGTTGCTTTCGGGGAGGAAATGCTGATTTCCATTCCTTCGAAAACGGGGAAAACGCAGGAAGCAACGAGGCTTCTCATTCCTTTAACTTCAACAAGACAAACACGGCAGGAACCCTGGTTGCATTCGCCGTGGTTAAAGTCGCAGAGAGAAGGAATCTCATATCCGCAGGCTCTTGCGGCGTCGATTACGGTAAGGCCTTCTTCAACCTGATAAGGATGGCCTTCGATTTTTATATTGATTTTGCTCATTTTTTATGCCCTCCTTACTGATCTTTGGAAATTGCGCCGAATTTGCAGGAAGCGATGCAAAGGCCGCATCTTACGCAGACATCCGGGTCGATTACAAAGTTGGTCTTGCCGACTATGCCGGAAATTGCGCCAACGGGGCATTTTTTAGCACAAAGACTGCAGCGTTTGCATTTTTCGGCGTCGATGGAATATATGGTAAGGTTTTTGCAGACATGTGCGGGACATTTTTTATCCTGAATGTGAGCAAGATATTCGTCATAGAAGGATGCAAGGGTTGAGATTACCGGGTTTGCAGCACTCTGGCCGAGGGAGCAGAGAGAGTTTGTCTGGCAGGCGTTGCCGATAGTCTCAAGCTCTTCAAGGTCTTTCATGGTTGCTTCGCCTTCGGTGATCTTGGTAAGTATCTCGAGCATTCTCTTGGTGCCGATACGGCAGGGAGAACATTTTCCGCAGGATTCGTCACAGATGAATTCCATATAGAATTTTGCAACGTCAACCATGCAGTTATCCTCGTCCATAACGATTGCGCCGCCGGAACCCATCATGGAACCGAGAGCAACAAGGTTATCGAAGTCGATGGAAACATCAAGCTCATCAGCAGTGATACAGCCGCCGGAAGGGCCGCCGGTCTGGATAGCTTTGAATTTTTTGCCGTTCGGAATGCCGCCGCCGATGTCATAAACAAGCTCGCGAAGGGTTGTACCCATGGGAACTTCAACAAGACCGACGTTATTTACTTTACCGCCGAGTGCAAATACCTTGGTACCTTTGGAACCGGTGGTGCCGTATTTGGTAAATTCCTCAACGCCGTTGCGGAGAATATACGGAACGGTTGCAAGAGTTTCTACGTTGTTAACAATGGTGGGTTTATCCCAAAGACCGCGAACTGCCGGGAACGGAGGACGGGGTCTGGGCATACCGCGAAGGCCCTGGATGGAATGGAGAAGAGCAGTTTCTTCGCCGCAGACGAATGCGCCTGCACCAAGGCGGATGTGCGCTCTGAAAGAGAAGCCGGAACCGAGGATGTCGTCGCCGAGAAGTCCCTGTGCTTCAGCCATTTCAATTGCGTGGCGAAGACGTTTAACAGCGGTGGGATATTCTGCACGGACATAGAAATAACCTTCGGATGCGCCGATGGCATAACCTGCGATGGTCATACCTTCGATTACAGAAAGAGGGTTATCCTCAAGGATGGAACGGTCCATAAATGCGCCGGGGTCGCCCTCGTCGCCGTTACATACTACGTATTTTTCCTTGCTGTCCTGGTTATATGCAAACTGCCATTTGCGTCCGGTAAGGAAGCCGCCGCCGCCTCTTCCGCGAAGACCGGATTCAAGAACGGTGGTAACAACTTCCTGGGGAGTCATTTTAAGGGCATTTGCAAGGCCCTGATATGCGCCGCAGCCAAGAGCTTCGTCAAAGCTTTCGGGATTGATTCTTCCGCAGCCATGGAGGGCGATTTTTTTCTGTTTTTTATAGAAAGGAATTTCTTCCTGTTTTGCAATTTTTGCGCCGGTGTTGGGATCGACATAGAGAAGTCTTTCAACAATTTCGCCGCCGATGATATCTTTTTCAAAGATCTCTTCAATATCTTCCGGTTTTACAAGACGATAGAGAACGTCTTCGGGATAAACGCGGATGAAAGGTCCCTGGGAGCAAAGTCCGAAGCAGCCTACTTTACGAACTGCAACTTTTTCGGAAAGGCCCTTTTCTTCAATAAGACGGTTGCATTCTTCTTCAAGTTTAAGTGCGCCGGAAGCAACACAGCCGCCGCCGCCGCAGATCATAAGATAGGTTTTGCCGTCGGAACCGTTGAATTTTGAATCAAGAAGTTCCTTACAGACGGCTGCTCTTGCAAAAAGTTCGTCGGGTGTTCTTATCATGCTTCAGCCGCCTCCTTTGCTTTATATTCATCAATGATGCCCGCAACCTGGCTTACCTCAACATGGGGATAAACTTTTCCGTTGATGGTAACAGCCGGAGCAATGGCGCAAGCACCGATGCAGCGGAGCGCATCGATGGTGAAAAGACCGTCTTCGGTTGTTTCGCCGGGTTTTATTCCGAGAATCTCGGAGAATTTATCAACGATCTGCTGTGCGCCTTTAACATAGCATGCAGTACCAAGGCAGCATCCGATGACGTATTTTCCGTTTGGTTTAAGTGAGAAGAAAGAATAGAAAGTAACAACTCCGTAAATTTCGGCAACGGAGATGCCGGTGCGCTCGGAAACGATTTCCTGTACCTCAAGCGGAATATATCCGTATTCTTTCTGGATATCGCTGAGGATCATGATGAGCGGAGTTTTTTCGTTTACGTATCTGTCGCAGATCTCGTTGATCTTTACAACAGCGGCTTCGCTGAGATGAGCCATTTTAATTTCCCCCTTGAACTGTTTTTTTGTTTCGAGTTTACAATACTAATCCACAAAATAAGAGAGCCCGCGCCGCTATCAGCGTAGCTACCTCCCCAATTCTGTTAAATTATAAACCATATAAAGATAAAAAGCAATAGCAAAACGGAAAATTTGTTAAATAAATAACCAAAATTCCCGGTTTTTTCCGTATTTTTTCGCTAAAGTTGCATATACTATTTTTATTTATATAGTTAGAAGAGGCTAACTTTTGGTTTTTTTATCCATTTTTTGTCAGTTAACTTGTTAACAGTCCCTTTGCTGTTTTTTCTTTACTTTCTTATTCTTGAAAAAAACGTCCGCTGATGATATACTTGTTTTGTTATCAACGCATTCCATAAGGAGAGTTTTTATGAATTACGACGTTATCATAATCGGCGCCGGCCCCGGCGGAATTTTTTCCGCATTTGAACTTGTTAAAGAAAAACCGGAACTTAAAGTAGCAGTTTTTGAATCCGGCCATGCTCTTGAAAAACGCCGCTGTCCCATCGACGGCGATAAAATCAAAAGCTGTATCGGCTGCAAAACCTGTTCCATCATGAGCGGTTTTGGCGGTGCGGGCGCTTTTTCCGACGGTAAATATAATATTACCAACGACTTTGGCGGAACCCTCTATGAATATATCGGCAAGCAGAAAGCCCTTGAGCTTATGCGCTATGTTGACGAGATAAACATGGCCTATGGCGGCGGAGGCACAAAGCTTTATTCCACCGCAGGTACAAAATTTAAAAAGCTCTGCATCCAGAACGACCTTCATCTTCTTGATGCATCCGTTCGCCATCTTGGAACCGATATAAACTATATCGTGCTCGAAAATATCTATACCCACCTTAAAGACAAGGTCGATTTCTTCTTTAATACCCCCGTTGAAAACGTAAAAGCCATTGACGGCGGATACGAAGTCTGTCTTGCAGATAAAAGCTATACCTGTGAAAAATGTGTTGTTTCCGTTGGAAGAAGCGGAAGCAAATGGATGGAAAAAGTCTGTGTTGAAATGGGTATCCCCACAAAATCCAACCGCGTTGATATCGGTGTTCGCGTTGAACTTCCGGCAGAAGTTTTCTCCCATCTTACCGACGAACTTTATGAAAGCAAAATTGTTTACCGCACCAAGGAATACGGCGACCTTGTCCGTACCTTCTGCATGAACCCGAAGGGCGCTGTTGTTAACGAAAACACCAACGGCATCATCACCGTTAACGGCCACAGCTATGAAGACCCCGCAAAACAGACCGAGAACACAAACTTTGCTCTTCTTGTTGCAAAACATTTCTCCGAGCCTTTCAAGGATTCCAACGGCTATGGCGAAAGCATTGCCCGCCTCAGCAACATGCTTGGCGGCGGCGTTATTGTTCAGCGTTTCGGCGACCTTATCCGCGGACGCCGCTCCACAGAGGACCGCATAGAGGGCGCTTTCATAACCCCTACCCTTCGCGCAACTCCCGGCGATCTTTCCCTCGTTCTTCCAAAACGTATTCTTGACGGCATTGTTGAAATGATCTATGCCCTTGATAAAGTTGCACCCGGAACCGCAAACGACGATACCCTTCTTTACGGCGTTGAGGTCAAGTTCTATAATATGGAAGTTGAAGTTAACGAAAACCTTATGTCCAAAAAATACGAAGGACTTTATATCATCGGCGACGGAAGCGGAATCACCCATTCCCTTTCCCATGCATCCGCCAGCGGCGTTCTTGTTGCAAGAGATATCGTAAAATAAAAACTTTACGGATAACAAAAAAGGACGGACCTGTTTGGTCCGTCCTTTTTATTTTGTTTTATTTCAGTTGGAACGCTGGCTGATGCCCTGGATATCGGAGAGTACCCAGTCATATT
This sequence comes from Oscillospiraceae bacterium, assembly GCA_017436125.1. Classification (GTDB taxonomy): domain Bacteria; phylum Bacillota; class Clostridia; order Oscillospirales; family Ruminococcaceae; genus UMGS1668. The sequence continues at coordinate 13,045 of JAFSDS010000079.1, forward strand.
CGCCGCTTGTGCAGACGCTTCCGCAATAGCTGCAGACAGCGGAGCGGTTAAGATCAATAGGTGCGCCGCAGTTGGGACAATGTTTATCGTCAACAACCTCATCCTCTGCGGTAAGTTTTCCGAGGGTGCGGATAAAGGTCCAGCGGTAGGTCATAAAGAGTTCCTTATTCTTATCGCCGCGGACAACATTTCCTGTTCTGTCATCGGTTATATAGTCACAGATTCTTGCAACAAGTTCAACTGTGATGATATCGTTCTTCGCATCCTTGGTGCAGCCGACGATATTGGTGCTGAGAACAGAAACACGCTCAACATGGTTTGTCTGACTGCGCTGGATATAACTCTGGATCTGGCGGTCAGCTTTTGCATACATCTCTTCGGTAAGACGGGTGCGTATGGGTTCAAGATCACGGGCAGTCCATGCATCCTGCATACGGACATAGAGGTTTGCCGCATCGCCGAGGAACTTGGATTCATTGAATCCGGGATCGCGCTGTTTAAGTCCTGCAATATCGTTTACGAGAGGAGCACGGTTATTTACAGGGATATTTACCGGACGGTTATTGTTGGAAACGCCTTTTCCGATGGAGCCTCTGCCGATCACCGCAAGAACGATGACCACAACAATGAAAACAGTAACGGCTATTTCAAAAAAGCCCCAGTCGCCGGAGGAACCATCCACATAATAGCTTCCGCCGCCGGAATAGTAGTTATCATCATAGTCATAATAGTCGTTTCCGGAATCCCAGTCGGAATCCCATCCGCTGTCCCAGCCGGAATCAAAACCTCCGCCAAAATCGGAATATCCCCAGTCGGAGCCTCCGGCATAATCGCCAAAATCCGCATAGGCGACGGTTGCGGAAAGCATGATAACGAGCATTGCGAGCAATATCGCTATTTTCTTTTTCATAAGATGTCACCTCCGGTGTTCTTTTCTGACTTTATTTTATCAAAAAACTTTGTGCTATTCAATATTATTCGTCAAATAATCCTAAAATACATCCGAAATAAAAACCCCCGCTTCTTCAAGGAAGCGGGGGTTTTTAAAAAATATAGAGGAAAGGAAATGATTATCCGAGGATTGCGCGGTCGGAAAAATGTCCGCCCACTTCGCTGAATTTTTTCATAAGGTCTTCAACGGTAAGGTTTTTCTTTTCTTCGCCGGAAACATCGTAAACAATTCTGCCTTCGTTCATCATGATAAGGCGGTTTCCGTGTTTTATGGCGTCGCTCATATTGTGGGTGATCATAAGAGCGGTAAGATGGTTTTCGTTGATGACTTTATCGGTTATTTCAAGAACCTTTGCCGCGGTTTTTGGGTCAAGAGCGGCGGTATGCTCATCCAAAAGAAGAAGCTTTGGCTTTACCATGGTGGCCATCATAAGGGTAAGAGCCTGGCGCTGGCCGCCGGAAAGAAGTCCGACTTTTGCGGCAAGACGGTCCTCAAGGCCAAGATCGAGAGAAACGAGCATATCATGATATTTTTCGCGTTCCGCTTTGGTAACTTCCCAGCCGAGGCCGCGTTTTTTGCCTCTTCTTGCGGCAAGAGCAAGGTTTTCTTCAATCTGCATATTGGCGGCGGTACCGGTCATGGGATCCTGGAAAACGCGTCCGAGAAGTGATGCTCTTTTGTGTTCCGGAACAGCGGTAACATCCTGTCCGTCAATGAAAATGCTGCCCTCATCAATGGGCCAAACGCCTGCGATAGCGTTGAGCATGGTGGATTTTCCTGCTCCGTTGCCGCCGATGATGGTTACAAAATCGCCTTCATTAAGATGAAGGTCGATGCCCTGAAGGGCTTTTTTCTCGGTGATTGAGCCGGGGTTGAATGTTTTAAAAACTCCTTTAAGATCAAGCATTCTTTGCCGCCTCCTTTGCTTTTTTCTTTTCCGCAAGCTTCAGGCGAAGGAAGGAATTCTTGAAGTTCTTTTTAAGATAAGGAACCGCAAGGAAAATCGCAACAATGATAGCGGTGAAAAGCTTCATATCGTTGGTCGGGAGTTTGAGCCAGAGAACAACGCCCATGATGATGTAATAAAGGATACCGCCGATTACCGCGGAGGAAAGACAAAGCCAGAAGGTCATGTGTTTTCCGAAGAATGCCTCTGCAAGAACCTCGCCGATAATAATGGAAGCAAGGCCGATTACGATAGCGCCGCGGCCGATGGCAACGTCCGCAAAGCCCTGATACTGTGCAAGAAGGCCGCCGGAAAGAGCAACGATTCCGTTGGAAATTGCAAGAGCAAAAACCTTGCAGAAATTGATGTTGATGCCCTGGGCTTTTGCCATTGCGGGATTGCAGCCGGTTGCACGGATGGCGGAACCTGCCTCTGTTCCAAAGAACCAATAGAAAACACAGATAAGTGCCGCCGCAAAAATAAGGGCGATGATAATAGCTTCGTTAACGGTTCGAAGGGAGAGAACAAGGTCATATTTATCTACGGAAACAGCCTGGTTCGGCTTATTTCCGAGGATATGAAGGTTGATGGAATAAAGAGCTATCTGAGTAAGAATACCCGCAAGAATCGGTGCAATACCGAGAGCGGTATGAAGAAGACCGGTAATAAGTCCGGCGGCCATTCCGGCAAGAACGGCCACAAGCATGGCTGCCCATGCGGGCCAGCCCATAATAATAAGCATTACGGTAACTGCGGCGCCGGTTGCAAAGGAGCCGTCAACGGTAAGATCCGAAAACTCCAGAAGTCTGTAAGAGATATATAGACCCAGAGCCATTATGCCCCAGATTGCGCCCTGGGCAATATAGCCCGGAAAAGCGTTTAAAAGAGTACTGATGTCAAGCATTTCTGAATTTCCTCCGAAAAGGGTTAATAATATTTTTTCCGATAAAGCCGCAGAGAGCCCCCTTTATTAAAAGGGGGCTTTTTTGCGTTATCGGTAATCAGTGAAAACACAAAACCAAATTATTTTCTGCGTTATCAGCCAAGAGGTGCATAGCCTTCCGGAACTTCGATTCCGAGAGCGGTGCAGTTGGCTTCGTTATAAAGTTTCTGAACTTCGGGAGCATACTGGATTTCCATATCGCCGGGGTTTGCTCCGTTAACCAGGATCTCGTATGCCATTTCGCCTGCGGCATAACCGATGTCATAATAATCAATGGAAAGGGTTGCAACGCCGCATCCGCCGCAGATACCTGCTTCACCGGCTACGATCGCTTTTCCTGCGGGGATCGCAACGTTTGCGATGGTCTCGGTGCAGGAAGCTGCGGTATTATCGGTGGGGATATAGAGAACGTCTGCTGCTGCGCAGGCGGCGGTTGTTACGTTTGCAACGTCGTTGGAGTCTGCAAAAGTGAATACTTCAACAGCATAGCCCATATCTTTGAGATAGCCGGTGATAACATCGGACTGATATACGGAGTTGGGCTCTGCGGAGCAATAGAGGATGCCGACGGTTTTTGCATCCGGGAAGAGCTCCTGGATCATTGCTGCCTGCTGATCAAGAGGAGCAAGGTCTGCGGTACCGGTAATGTTGGAACCGGTTTTTCCGGTCCAGCCTTCGATCTCAAGGGCGGTTGCATAGTCGGTGATGGAAGTTCCGACTACAGGGATCTCTGCGGAAGCAGCAGCTGCTGCCTGAAGAGCGGCGGTTGCGTTACCCATCATAAGGTCAACGCCTTCTGCAACAAGCTGGTTGCAGATAGTTACGCAGGTTGCTGCATCGCCGGATGCGTTATGTTCAACAAAGGCAACGTCATCGCCGAGTTTTTCGGAAAGAGCATCTTTAAAGCCCTGGGTCGCGGCGTCAAGCGCTTCGTGCTGAACAAGCTGGCAGATACCTACGGTATAGGCTCCTTCTGCTGCGGGTTCACCGGAGCAGGATGCCATACAAAGAACCATTGCAAGAACCATGAGAATACTTACGATCTTTTTCATTTTCATTTCCTCCAAAATTTTTGAAAAAGTTTTGCCAACCAAAAAAAGCGGTCCCCGGTTTTTGGGGACCGCTTTGATTTTACTGCATATAGTGTAAAATCAAAGGCAGAGGCCAAAAGCCATCAACTAAAATCCGCAGAGCAATAATAGCCCTTAAATCGAGCGAACACGAAATATTCTTTTGCAGAAACGTTCATGTTTTTCATTGCCGCAGATCCTTTCTTTCGTCTTGCTTTTGATGTTTAAAAATATAACACTTTAAACCGATAAAGTCAATACTTTTTCTGCGGATTTTTTCGGTTTTTTTCGGAAATTTTTTCAATCGATCGTTTTTACTGATTATTTTTACGAAAACCAGTCTTTTTATTCAATTGCAACATAATCTTCCGGAACGGTTATGCCAAGCTGAGAACAGATATCGGCATTATATTTTTTAACGGTTTCCGGAGCAAAGCGGATATCCATAGATGCGGGATCTGCTCCGTTTGCAAGGATCTCATATGCCATTTCACCGGCAATATAGCCAATGTCATAATAGCTGATGGAAAGAGTTGCAACGCCAAAGCCTTTGCAGGCATTTTCCTCGCCTGAAATTATCGGAACACCGGCAGGAAGTGCAACGTTGTTGATGGTTTCCGCACAGGTTGCGGCGGTGTTGTCGGTGGGGATATAAAGAACATCGGAAGAGGCGCAGGCGGTGGTCACAACGTTTGCAACGTCGTTGGTATCCGCAAAGGTAAATACTTCGCAGTTAAGGCCGGCACCTTCAAGTTCTTCGATGATGATTTCTGCCTGATATACAGAGTTAGGTTCCGCGGAACAATATACGATACCGATGTTCTTTGCATCCGGGAAGAGTTCAACAAGCATTGAGGCCTGCTGGTCAAGGGGAGCAAGGTCCGCGGTGCCGGTGATATTTCTTCCGGTGGCTCCGGTCCATCCGGAAATTTCAAGAGCGGTCGCATAGTCGGTGATGGAAGTTCCGACTACAGGAATGTCGGAAGTTGCGGAAGCGGCAGCCTGGAGAGCGGCGGTTGCGTTGCCCATAATAAGGTCAACGTTTTCCGCAACAAGCTGGTTGCAGATGGTGATACAGGTTGCGGCATCGCCGGAAGCATTATGTTCAACAAATGCAACGGCATCGCCGAATTTTTCGGTAAGGGCATCTTTAAAACCCTGGGTTGCGGCGTCAAGTGCTTCGTGCTGAACAAGCTGGCAGATACCTACGCGGTACTCCGCTGCGGAAGAGCCTCCGCATGCGGTAAATGCAAGGAGCATTGTCAAAGCCATGATAACGCAGATAAGTTTTTTCATTTTCATTTCCTCCGTTTATAAAGCGGCTTAAAACTTTTGCATTTCAAGCCGCTTTTGTTATTTAGAATTATAGCGCTTTAAAGAGCGAAAGTCAAGCGAAAGCAGATATATTCTATATTTTATCTACATTTATATATAAAAACCGCATCCAAAAAACTTTTGGACGCGGTTTTCTTTGTTTTTTCGGTTTGAGCACAGGCAAAATCCTTCGAGCATGCTCAAATATCATTCTCCGGAAAGAGGCTGTCTTTCCTCGATTACGGGTTCCTCAAATACGGTCTCAAGTAAAATACTTTCTCCGTCAACATTGAGGCTATACCAGTGCATGGTGTTTTCCGCCTCTTCATAATAACAGACAAACTCCATAGAATGGGCTTTTTTTGCTTCGCCGATAAGAACTGTTCCGTTCATGTAATAAAAAGCGCCTTCATGCTTGTAGCTGAAATCAGAAAGTTCATAAATTTCCGGATAATCAAAAGCGACTTCTACCGCGTTTCTCATCATGCTTTGAAAGCCCTGTATACGGCTATCGGTCATGATATAATCATCGGCATTATAAGGCTCATAGCCTTTGAGGTAAACGTCGGTGCCGTCTTCGCCAACTCTTACGGAAGCAACGGTGGAATCCTCGTCCATATACACGATAAAAGGATTATCCCTATAAGTAAAGCTGTATTTTTCCTCGCCGGATTCATCTTCGATTTTCGCAAAATCCTTTATAAATTCCGTGTTGATATTTATATCGGTAAGGGAAGCAAAGATACTTTCCCTTTTGGCTTCATCGGTTACAACTTCGCCGAGGAAAAGGCGGTCGTAATAATCTTCGGTATATTCGATTTCTTCTTCGGAATCCGAAGTTTTTCCGTCATCCGGTTCTGCCGCGCAGCCTACGCAAAGCAAAACCAGAAGGCAGGCGGTAAGATATATGAAAAGTGATTTTTTAATGCTCATTTTGTCCTCCCATAAATTATAAAGTACAATTAAATTTTATAGCGCGGTACTGATAAAGTCAAGAGGCGGGGCGCTGCTGTTTAAAAAAGAAAAGCCCCTTTCCGTTTTTGGAAAGGGGCTTTTTGTTTATAAACTCGGTGGAAAACGGAAGGAATGAATCCCTCCACCGTGCCTGCGGCAACGGTCCCCCTCCCTTTAACAAGGGAGGCAAATTTTATTTGCAAGCTTCGTAAACTGCTACGGAAACTGCAACGGTTGCGCCAAAAAACGGATTTTTATCCCTTGGTAACTTCCATTTTGCAGTTGGGAAGTGCGCCGTATGTTCTAAAAGTATAACCATCGGGAACCATATCATATACCTCGCAGAAGAAAGGATCTTTCCATTTGGTTCCGTTCCATGCCTCACAGCTTACTTCAATGTTGTAGGATTTTTCCGGAATGGTAAAGAAGTCATCCTGTCCAAGCAATATTCTGTCGGTGGTATGATAGTGTACCCTGTCGTCATCGAAGGAACGGTATTCAACACTGAATCTTACGGTATATCCCGCTTCGTTACTAAAATATATAGTTCCTCCCTTATATTCCAACTGCCTTTTTTCTTCATCAGTCAATTTTGCATATTCATCGATTTCGTTTCTGTAAGCAGATGCAAAATCAGCGCTTTCCTCTATAAATTTATTGTATAAAGCTGTATGCTCATTATATAAACGTATTTGACTGCTCGCTAAAGGGTCATTCCACATGTGAATCTCAAAAAATGCAATATTAGATTCCAACTGAGTTATTAAAAAATCGACCCTATGTTCTGCGTCTTCCGAATAATAATAACTCCAATAATCCATGGCGTCAGGGTTTTCTTCACACAGTCTTACTACGTCATCACGCATGGCGATCATTTCAGCAAGCATTGCGTCCATTTCTTCCAGAGTGAGGTCGGAATCCCTTGCGGCGGTTCCCCGGAGCATTGCAGTTTCTTCCTCTTCGGAATTTGAACAAGCGGTAAAAAAAGAAGTCACAGCCAAAATTACAGCAAGAAAAAGTATAAAACTTCGCTTCATATTTTTCACATCCTTTATCGTTTGTTTAACTGCATTATACATAAAATATAATTTTTCAGTCAATACATTTTGTTATTTTTACAAATTATTCTTAAAAAGCCATTTCTATTGTTCAAAAGAAAAAGCTCCCGGCCGTGACAGTCAGGAGCTTTTGTTTTTGGCTTATTTATGCCGTTTTTTTAGCTTATTTGCAGGCTTCGTAAACTGCTACGGAAACTGCAACGGTTGCGCCGACCATGGGGTTGTTGCCCATGCCGATGAGACCCATCATTTCTACATAAAAGTTCGCCGAGGGCAAACTTTTGGCTTACTTATGCGGTTAAAGCACAACCTTTCCAAGTGCAATGAGGCACATCTTTTGCACATATCTATTATACCTTCCTTGTAGTTTTTATCAACCCACCTTTCCCAAAAACGCACCAACAAGAACATTAAGAAACAATAAAAAACATCTTATTACATTAAGGAACAATAACGGAATATTAACGAGCATCAGCGAGCATTTACAAAGAAAAAGGGAAGAAGTTCTCACTTCTCCCCATCATCATTATACAACTCATAAAGTCGCTTAACATATTTTTTCATTTCGGCAACAGCCTTTTCATCACCGACAATCCTCATTCTTGCTCCAAAAGTAAAGACCCAAGCATAGAACGGAGGGCTTAATTCAACATTGACATTCACAATAATATGCTCGTCATCACCGACTATTGGACGATACAGAACATCTTTGCCGAACTTATCAACTACGGCATCAAAAAGGTTCTTTCTAATGCGAAGGCTTACCTTATGAGGCTCGCCCCTAAACATATCAAACACTTTTGCCTCTTGGCGAACAATGTCATTCTTTCGGTAAAGTTCTGTTCCGTCTCTCGCTTCAAGGAGAGGGTCTGCGACAGCATACATTCTATCAACCCTGAATGTCCTGAACTTGCCAGTTTCGGTTATGTAAGCGTAGAGATACTGATTTCCACCACTCCACACAAGGGCGAAAGGGCTTACAATATATTTATCACCCTTCTTTGAATACTTCACTCCGTCTTGGCGGTCAGGCCAGTAGTGGGCGTATTTGAAGGTGATTTTTCGGTTATTCATTATGGCGTGATGTATTTTGTCAGCACCCTCAATGGCAGTTTCATTCATACTCTTGGCTCTGTCAGCGACAAAAGAAGTTCTGCTCAATGAGTTTCTACCTTCGGCATCAGTAAATTGTTTCAGTTTGGTTGTTAATTCTTCGGCTCTCTTTTGAGGCACGAACTTCAAGGACTGAACGCCGTCAATGAGAATGCGTATATCATCATAATTGAAAGTTGGGTTGCTGACATAGTAGCCAACCTTGCCTGTTTTATCAAGAACTATGTCATAGCCCAAATCACGCAATCTCTCAAAGTCAGCGTAAATAGATTTGCGTTCGGCGGGTATTCCATTTTCGGCAAGGTGTTTTATAATCTGCTCCATACTCACTTTATGCTTTGGGCTTGAATGAGAACAGAGATAATCACGCAGAACCATAAGTTTTACGCCTTGCTCATAATGTCTCCCTTTTGGCATTAAAACACCTCCAAAAGATGATAAAAACAGTATAGCACAAAAAAAGTAATTAAAAAAGTATGGCCATTTAAAGTGTTGCGTGTTATACTTTATTTGTGTAATTGTTTGTATTTTGAGAGGTTTGAATGAGTTATAAGATTTTTTCTTTCTTTTCAGGAAGTGGATTTCTTGATTTAGGCTTTGAAAAAAGTGGATATTTAGTTGAGTTTGTAAACGAATTCTATAATCCATTTTTAAATGCTTATAAATATTCAAGAGAAAAGATGGGTTTAAGAAAACCTAAATATGGCTATTGGAATACTGATATAAATGAGTATTTAGGCCAGCGCAAGGAAGAATTGCGTGGTTTTATAAACGATGCTCAAATTGATGGTTCTTTGGTTGGATTTATAGGTGGTCCTCCTTGCCCTGATTTCTCTGTGGCAGGAAAAAACAGAGGAAGAAATGGTGACAATGGTAAACTTTCTTTATCCTATGTTAATTTAATAATTGAACAAAAACCTGATTTCTTCTTGTTTGAAAATGTAAAAGGCTTATGGAAAACAGCAAGACATAGAGCATTTTTTGAAGAACTCAAAACAATGCTCCATAAAGCTGGTTATAGCACTACAGAACGCTTAACAAACTCTTTGGAGTTTGGCGTAGGTCAAGACAGAGATAGAATTTTATTGGTCGGAATAAGAAATAATTTGCTCGGATCAGATTTAGCAACAGATAATAAAATACTTTCTTTCCCTTGGGAAAAAAATATAAAGTATGATTTAGCAAGTATTAAAAATATGCCTTGGCCCGAAACAACACCTTATATTGAAGGTAGTGAACTTGTTTGTCCTTCGCAGATACAAAAAGAACTTACTGTTCAATATTGGTTTGAGAAGAATGATGTTAAAAATCATAATAACGCAAATGACTTTTTTGTTCCAAGAGCGGGCCTTACAAGAATGGAAGTCGTTTTGGAAGGCGATGTTTCAAGGAAATCCTACAAAAGATTACATAGGTGGCGTTATTCTCCCACAGTAGCATATGGTAATAATGAAGTTCATCTTCACCCTTATCTTTCAAGGAGATTGTCAGTTTCCGAAGCCTTAGCGTTACAATCTTTACCAAAAGAGTTTGAACTTCCGAACGAAATGACACTATCTGATATGTTTAAAACTGTTGGAAATGGTGTTCCATATCTTTTATCCAAAGGTATAGCATTAACATTAAAGGAGTATTTGGAGGGGATATAAATGGCAAAACTAACTGGTTATAATTTAGTTTCGTTTATTAATCAATTAGATAAAAACCAGTGTTACAATTATATTAACCCATCTACAAAAGGTTTAATCAAAATTACAAGAGTTAATCTTCCTGATGGCCCTATTTACATCAAGAGATGGAACCCTTCAAAAGGTGAGACCGAAACAGGGGCCGAAGAGTCTCCTATTTCAACCGAAATGATTTGGCGAGTAGCAAATGCTATTTTTGAAAATCAACCTATAAATATAGACCGCATATTAGGCGGTAGTTATAATACAAGGTCTGTATTAGAAAGTCTCCTCGCCCATACACCACAATTTTACTACTGCTATCCTGGTCGTATCTTTGACATATGTGGTCAAACTACTATTGAAGCTGGACACAAACACATTGTTTGGGTTCCATCTGAACCCCATGCTAATGGGGTATTATTAAAAAAAGAAACTGATGTTGCTATTTCTGAAATACCCACAAGCGCGGCAGTTTATGAAGCACTTACAATTCCTGATACACTTTCTGATGGTATTGATGTTGAAGTAGCACGCCGCCACACCCAAATACAAATAGCATTATATTTAATAGGTTTACAGCTTGGATATAGGACTTGGATTGCTCAAAATGACTATGGAATAAGTTATCAAGGCAGAGCATTAGTTGAACACGAAGGTATTATCTCAAATCTTCAAAACGAAAACCTTGTTGGTCCTTATGATGGCGCAGTAAGCGCAGGTCTTTTTATAGATTGTATTTGGTTTAAGAATGGAAGATTGATGCCTGCTGTTATGGAAGTTGAACATACGACAGGAGTAACAAGTGGTTTAACAAGAATGTTGAACTTCTCAAAGAAAATCCCCCCAATAAGAACAAGATATGTTATTGTCGCACCAGACGAAGACAGAGAACATGTAATAAATGAAGCAAATAAGGAAATGTTTAGGGAATTAGATGTTCGTTTTTTTCCTTATTCTGCTGTTGAAGAATTATATGCTCTATGCCAAAGAAGACATATTAAAGGCATAACAGAGGAGTTCCTTGATTGTTATATGGAACCTGTTTTGATACAGTAAAAGGAGAGGCTTCGCCTCTCCTTTTTATTTTTCTTCTTTAAAACCTATTAGTTGTGCTCCTTTTTGAGATAAATAAAGTTTCATAGCGGCTTCGAAATCAGAAAACTTAAAATCAACATATCCATCTTCTTTAATAATTCTTACAATATATACATTTTCCTCTTCCATATTAACTCTCCTTGCGTTCCAAAAGTTCAAGATACTTGTAAATTGTAGTTCTGCTCATTCCACAAACTCTCGCAAGTTCGCTTAAATTGAGTTGCTTGTTTTTGTATGAGGGATAATGCTTGTAAAAAATGCTTGGGATTTGGTCTTTTGTGAGGTGAGGCCTTCCGATCGCAACACCCTTTGCCTTTGCGTTCGCCATTCCGCTTTTTACTCTGCTTCGTATAATTCGCAATTCTAATTCTGCGAAAACGCCGCTCATTTGTATAAAAGCATTTGTCATTGGGTCAAGTTCGCCATTGGAGCAATCAACATTTATGCTCCCCACAATGTAAAGGCGAAGGTGCTTTTCTTTTACTTTCTCAATAATTTCACAGAGTTGCTTTGTGCTTCTCGCAAGTCTTGAAACTTCAAGGGTATAAATAGCATCGCCCTCTTTTGCGTTTTCAAGTAGCGTGCTCAACTCTTGCTTAACAACAGCATCTCCGTGCTCATACTCTAAATATACACTTTCCGCTCCTGCGTTTTTGAGTTCTCGCACTTGTCGCTGAATGTCTTGTTTATCTTCGTTGGTGCTACAACGAGCATACCCATAAATCACTTTTTACTCCTCCTCTCCAATAGAACAAAGTTGAGGTTTATATTCTCCAATAGCGTCAAGAACCAAGCCCACACCAAGGCGAAAACCCTCAATAAATGTCTCTCTGCTCTCAATGTTATAGAGTTCTGCTTGCTTCAAAGACATATCATCAAACTGCTTTTTCTGTTCGGTGCTCATATCTTCCAAGAACTTCTCTGTCTCGCAAGAGAGGTTATGAATAAGTTTGTGATATTGGCTGTCTTTTCTAATTGCCTTTTGGTTCGGTCTTATGTTTCCATTCCACAGTTCCTCAATAAAGAACATTTCGGCTGCCTCCTTCTTTTTAAGTTGAACTATTAACAAGATAACTTTTTATAATATTTCGTGTGTCAATAGTTTGACTTTGTTTTGGTTCTCTGCCTCAATAAGAGACAGAGAACCTTTTGCTTGCTACCTGTTTGAGGAAGGCTTTGTAGAGGTCAATGTTGTATTTCTTGAATGCGGTGCTGTCAAATCTGCTGTTGCTAATGGTTTTGTAGCGAACTACATAAGAACCAACCACCATTTCGTCAAGGTCTCTTTCGTCCATCTCTGCTTTAATTTCGTCTTTAATGAGTTCGGCTTCGGCTTTTGCTTCTTCAATAATTTTCTCCCATTCGTTGAGAAGTTCAAGTTTTGCGAGCATTTCGTTTTTAGACATTTTCGTTATCTCCTTTTCTTTTGGCTTTTTGTTTTTGAGGTCTTACCTCTTCCTTACAAGTATTATTATACACTTATATCAAGTGTATTTCAATTCGCAGAATACACAAACTTTACACTCAATTCTTGTGTATATTTGACACTTGATTCAAGTGTAGTCTTGTGCTATACTATGGATAGTGGAAAAGGAGGTTTTTATAAATGCCTATAAAGTATAAAATAAATGTTCTTGAAGCCCTCAAAGAGAAGGGCTACAACACAGGAAAAATTAGAAAAGACAAAATAATGGGCGAGGCTATGCTCCAAAAGATAAGAGAGGGAGAAATGGTTTCTTGGGCTGTCTTTGAGAAACTTTGCCAACTCTTGGAATGTCAGCCCTCTGACCTCATTGAGTATGTAGAGGAAGAAGTATAATTCTTCGTTTGTCAATGGTTTGACTTAATTCGGCCTTTTGTAAATGAAAGGGTTATTTTAATTAACTGAACAAAAAAGGGCAGAAAAACAAGACTTTTTAAGGTTTTTGGGGGCTTGTTTTTCTGCCCACTTTAACATTTGCTTTTTTGAACAAGTTTCGGAGAGGGTTGGCGAAGCCCAAAAAATAATTTTTGGAGAGGGCAGGCGAAGCCCTTTTTTTGTTTTTATGTGGAGAGGGTTGGCGAAGCCCCCTCCCCCCCTATATTTCGGGAAAAATATTTTTTCTTTTGCGAAAAGTGAAAAGGGCAGACCTACTCCCACAAGTGGGAGCATTTTATTTTGGGAAAACGAAAGCCCTTGCCGAAAGCGACAGAATAAAAAAATAAAGGGAAGTCAGTTTTTGCTGACTTCCCTTTTTGTTATTTGAACCCTTTGAAAATCTCTTTGAGAGACTAATCAATGGTCTTGCGTAGTGTTTCCCTCATTACTGCTTCAATGTAGTGCTCCAACGCAGACTTACGCTTTTTCTCTTTTTCTTTTTTGCGTTCTTGCTCTGTCATTTAACTTTTATCTCACTTGTAAAATGAACTTCATAGTCTGTTTCTTCGTCAAAGAACTTGCTTCTCATTTCTTGCCTTTTGGCTTCAAGTATTTGCCAAGGTTCAAAGCCATCCAAATACATTGTTTTGTAGTAAGAGGGAATTGTTCTGTTTAAGTATGTGGCCAACATAATTAACACTCCTTTGTTTTTTCTATTGGTTATAGGAAACGCAACTTGTTGCGTTTCCTTCTTGGGCGTTGCCCTTGGCAACGCCTTATTAGGTTCTACTGTATTTTAAAATAGGGCAAGGCAATTTAACCTATTTTGACAAATAAAAAAGCAACTGCCTTTTTATCAGCAGTTGCTGTTTTCGTATTCCTCATTAACCAAGTCTATGAGTTCATTCATTTTGTTTATACAAAAGGCATTTTCCTGCGGTATGGGTCTTTTAAATGGGTGTCCTCCAAGAAAGGCTCTCATTTCCCAATAAGCATCTTCGTAGCCAATTTCTTTTCTGTATTCCCAATAAATCTTCCAACCTCGGCAGTAGGTTTCTTTGTCAATCTCAATGGCTGTTTTTCTTCCTTCAATGGTTGTTATTTTGTAATAGCGGTATTCGCTGTTTCCCAAGTAAATATAATCAGCCTTCGCCAAATATTTTATGTAGTTTGAGATTGTGTTTCGTCCTACTCTCTGCCCATTCTCCTCCATAATGAGTTCCATTTGCGAATAGGGCAAAGTTCTAAAAAACTCATCATTCAAGTAGTAGTAAAAGAGGTTTCTCAACTTTACAATGTCTGTTTGGGGAGCAATATTTAATTCTTTCAAGCAAAAGGTTTTGAACTTGGAGGGAGTTTCGGTAATTTTAAAAGTTGTATTTCTGCCTCTGCCCTTTGCCTCAAACTCATATCCTCTGCTTACTAACATTCTTTTTATGCCTTGAACATCTGTGTTTTTTGTATTCAGCCGTTCCATTATTTCATTTTTAGAATAAATCTTTTTAGAAATCATAATAACCAACCCCTTTTTTAAGTTGAACTGTCAGCACACGAAATAATTTATAGAAAGTATCTCTTGCTAAATGTTTGACTTAAAAATTGTATGCTGCTTTGAGTTCTTCGGTTTTCTCTGTTTCTTCTGCTTTTGGAACAATAGGGAAGGCATAGAGTTTGCCATCTTTGCTGACTTTCGGCATTTCTTTGTAGTTGGGGAACTGCTCTTTGAACCAACCTTTTACGAAGTTGTAGGGGTTCGGCTGAACAAGAGAGAGGCTTTTTGCGAGGTTAAACATCTCCATCAGTTCATCTCTGTTCTCAAAAACGCTAATGTATTTCTCCATATTCTTATATGTGAGGTTCTTATTGTTGCTTGTTGTTTTTCTCTTGGGTCTTATTACTTCAAAACCTTTGAGTTCTTTGAGCAGAGATCTGAACTCCTTTGCCTCAACGCTGTAAGGGTTTTCGTTCATCTGTCTTTCGTATTCAGCAGTAATAACAATAATCTTTTTTACAAAGTCCACTTTAAAGTTCTTTTTCTGTGCCATTTTAATTGCCCCCTTTATTCATTAACTGCTTTTTTGAAAGGAATAATAGTAGTAATCTCTTTAATATCTTCGTTTGCTACAACATTGGTTTTGCCAAGTTCTTTATCACATACGCCATTTTCTTTGTATTCGGGATAGTTTTCAAAGAACCATTTTTTAGCGGCGGCGTATGCCTGATTTTTTGCTTTTGCTACTTTTTTTACTTCTTCAAACTCTTTAAGCATTTCTTCGCTGTTGGCCTGAGTTCCAATGTATTCTTCCATTTTTGCGAAGGTAAGGTTTGCGTAGGTTTTCTTGGTGGTTTCTTTGAGTTCAATAGAGAAGCCTTTGTGTTCTCTCATAAGTCTTGCGAGTTCAGCACATTCAGGGTTCATAGGATTTACGGATTTTTTGTAGAATGCTTTGGTGATGTAGATTTTTTCATTGAGCATGTCAACAACAGTAGTATTTCTTTCCTTTTTCATAGTAATTTCCTCTTTTCATTTTATTTTTTGTTTTCTTTGTGAGGTCTTTATCTCTCCCTCACTGTGGCTTTATTATACGATATTTGAAGTCCAATAGAATGGACTTTGCTTTTTGTTTTTAATTTTTTTCAAAAAGTTTTTATAAAAAAACAAGGAGGGTTTCCCCTCCTTGCTCTTTATTTCATACTAATGCTTATTGGATTGAGTTCTCGCAGGATATTGAACTCGTCTATGTCTTTTTTTATGTCTGTTATAAGCAAGTTTATGTATTTTTCGGTAATGTTGAGACTGCTATGCCCAAGTATTTTTTGTAGAGTTATCAAAGAACCTCCCATTATAACCCACTTCTTGGCGAAGGTGTGCCTGAACCTATGAATGCCGTAAGTTTCCACTTTTCTGCTTTTACAGAACTCCTCAACAGCAGAGTTTGCCGCCTCAACAGACAACTTGCCCCCATAAGTATTACAGAGAAGGTAGTCCTCTCCTTTTCCTTTTCGGTATGTAAGGTATTCTTCAAGTATTTTCACAACATCTTCATTGAGTGGAATTATAAGTATCTTTCGGTTTTTCGTTGTATTCACATACAAAATGCTGTTATCAAAATCAATGTCTTTACATTTCAAATTAACAAGGCTGTTTCTTCTCAACCCACTACTCAACAAAAGGCAGACCATCACCCAAGTTCTGTAATGAGCGAAGGTGCATTCTTTAAGGTTCGGCTTTTTCAGCAGTTTCCGCAGTTCTTCATCTGTGTATGTCTGAACAGGGCTTTGGTCTGCTTTTGGTATCTTTATTTCAAAGTATTCCAAATAGCCTTCTCTCATAAAAAACCTCATTATGGTTTTAAGGTCTCTTGCGTAAGTTCCCATTGAGACATCATTGAGAGTTCCGCTTTCTCGCAACGCAACATAGAACTCTTTCATTGTTCTTTTGGAAAGTGTTGAAATCATCGTTGTTGGTGGTATTCGTTTATAAATCTGCTTTATTGCTTCTTCATAGTGCCTTATTGTTCCTTGTCGTAAGTTTCTTGCCTTCATGTCAATAACATATTCTTCAAAGCCTTCCTCAAAGGTTTTGTCCATTTTATGGTTCATCTTAATTCTGTCCATAAAAACCCTCCAAAATAATAAAAAAATGAGGCCCATCATTCGCCTTTTCGGCAAAATGATGTGCCTCATTCAATTGAACAGTTTTATGAACAGTTATTCACACGCAAGGTGGAAAAAACGGCTTATTTGCAGGCTTCGTAAACTGCTACGGAAACTGCAACGGTTGCGCCGACCATGGGGTTGTTGCCCATGCCGATAAGGCCCATCATCTCGACATGAGCGGGAACGGAGGAAGAACCTGCGAACTGTGCGTCAGAATGCATTCTTCCCATGGAGTCGGTAAGACCATAGGAAGCAGGACCTGCAGCAACGTTATCCGGATGAAGGGTTCTGCCGGTGCCGCCGCCGGAAGCAACAGAGAAGTATTTTCTGCCGTTTTCAAGTGCCCATTTTTTGTAGGTACCTGCAACAAGATGCTGGAAGCGGGTGGGGTTGGTGGAGTTACCGGTGATGGAGATATCAACTTCTTCGCTCTGCATGATTGCAACGCCCTCGCGGGTATCGTTTGCGCCATAGCAGCGGATGTTGCCTCTTTCGCCTTCGCTGAATCTTACTTCGCGGACTACTTTGAGTTCGTCGTGTTCAAAATCAAAATCGGTTTCAACATAGGTAAAGCCGTTGATTCTGGAGATGATGTATGCGGCGTCTTTTCCAAGGCCGTTAAGAATAACTCTGATAGGAGTTTTTCTTGCTTTGTTTGCGTTTCTTGCAATGCCGATTGCGCCTTCTGCTGCTGCAAAGGATTCGTGACCTGCAAGGAATGCAAAGCATTTGGTCTCTTCGGAAAGAAGCATTGCGCCGAGGTTACCGTGGCCAAGGCCAACGTTTCTCTGTTCTGCAACGGAACCGGGGATGCAGAAGGACTGGAGAGCTTCGCCGATGCATTTTGCTGCTTCTGCGGCGGAAGAAACTCCGCGTTTGATGCCGATGGCTGCGCCGAGGGTGTATGCCCAAACAGCGTTTTCAAAAGCGATGGGCTGAACGCCTTTTACAAGTGCTTCAACATCAACGCCTTTGCCAAGGCAAATTTCTCTTGCTTCTTCAAGGGAAGCAAAACCGTTTTCTTTAAGACAGGCTTCAATTTTCGGAAGTCTTCTTTCTTTACCTTCAAATTCTGCCATGATATCTGCTCCTCCTTTCCTTATTCTTCTCTCGGGTCGATATATTTGGGTGCGTCGGCATAGCGGCCGTAGGTGCCGGTGTTCTTTTCAAGAGCAACATCAGCGGGAACGCCGTGACGGATATCTTCCATCATTTTGCCGAGGCGGACAAATTTATAACCGATGGTTTCGTTGTTTTCATCAAGGGCGATGGAGCTGATATAGCCCTCGGTGAGGTCAAGATAACGAACACCTTTCATGTTGGTGCTGTAAATAGTACCGACGGAGCTGCGAAGTCCTTTGCCAAGGTCTTCAAGGCCTGCGCCGACGGGAAGGCCGTCTTCGGAGAATGCGGTCTGGCTTCTTCCGTAAACAAGCTGGAGGAAGATCTCTCTCATTGCAACGTTGATAGCGTCGCAAACAAGGTCGGTGTTAAGAGCTTCGAGGATGGTTTTTCCGGGAAGGATCTCGCCTGCCATTGCGGCAGAATGGGTCATACCGGTGCAGCCGATGGTTTCAACAAGGGCTTCTTCGATAATTCCGTTTTTTACGTTAAGGGTGAGTTTGCAAGCGCCCTGCTGGGGTGCGCAAGCGCCGATACCATGGGAAAGACCGGAGATATCTTTGATCTCATAGGCTTTTACCCAGCGGCCCTCTTCCGGGATGGGTGCCGGTCCGTGGTGCGGTCCTTTGGTAACGGGACACATCCTTTCAACATCTTTTGAGCAGTTCATTGATTTTTGCCCCTCTCATTATGTAAATTTTTGCTTTTGCACAAATTTGCGGCGGTTTTCGGGCCGATATCCCCCGAATTTACGCCATAATAATTATATATAAAAAACAAAGCTAAATCAATAGCCATTTTATTTTGCATTTTTGGGCAAAATTCGCCGTTTTTAAGAATTTTAATCAAATTCGCCGTTTTTTATTTCACCGGATAGGCAAAAATGATAAAAAGCCCTTTTTGCTTTTTCGGCAAAAAGGGCAAATTTAAGAAAAAACGGGAACTTTCAGATTGAAAATTCTAAAAAGCTCCCGCTTGCATTTTTTATTTTTCGGAAAGAATATACAGAACAGATTTAATCTGGACAGGGTTACAATCCCTCAGTCAGCTTCGCTGACAGCTCACTTTACACAAGGGAGCCTTTTGGCGGAATTGTTTACACATCGTTAATTGACTTTATAATATATTAGGGGTAAAATATTAATTTAGGTCAATATGCTATTTCCATTGATAAAGGAGATTTTTGAATGGGATTATTGGATAAAATTTTCGGAAACTATTCTCAGAAAGAACTGAAGAGAATAGATCCTATTGTTAAAAAGGTCCTTGACCTTGAAGAAACCTATCGCGCCATGAGCGAAGAGGAACTTAAAGGCCAGACCGCGATTTTTAAAAACCGCCTTGCAAACGGCGAAACCCTTGACGATATCCTTCCGGAAGCATTCGCGGCCTGCCGCGAAGCCTGTGACCGCGTTCTTGAAATGCGCCCCTATCCGGTACAGATAATCGGCGGCATTATTCTTCATCAGGGAAGAATTGCAGAAATGAAAACCGGCGAGGGCAAGACCCTTGTTGAAACCCTTCCCGCGTACCTCAACGCACTTTCCGGCGAGGGCGTTCATATCGTTACCGTTAACGATTACCTTGCAAAGCGCGACAGTGAATGGATGGGAAAAGTTTTCAGCTATATGGGACTTTCCGTCGGTCTTGTTATCCATGGCGTTGAGGACCGCAAAGAGGCCTATGCCGCAGATATCACCTACGGCACCAACAACGAATTTGGCTTTGACTATCTTCGTGACAACATGGTCACCTATAAGGAACAGCAGGTCCAGCGCGGATTTTCCTATGCCATTGTTGACGAGGTGGACTCCATCCTCATCGATGAGGCAAGAACCCCTCTTATCATTTCCGGACGCGGCGACCGTTCCACCGACCTTTATCAGAGAGCGGACCGCTTTGCACGTACTCTTTCCGCAATGCGCGTAAAAGAGCACGACTCCAAAGAGGAAACCGACGATATCGAAGCTGATTACATCGTTGACGAAAAAGCACACAGCGCAACCCTTACCCCCAGAGGCGCAAAAAAGGCGGAAGCATATTTCAATGTGGAAAACATCAACGATGCGGAAAATATGACCCTTCTTCACCATATCAACCAGGCCATTAAAGCCCACGGCATTATGAAGAGGGATACGGACTATGTTGTTAAAGACGGCGAAGTTATCATTGTTGATGAATTTACCGGACGCCTTATGCTCGGACGCCGCTATAACGAGGGCCTTCATCAGGCAATCGAAGCAAAAGAGGGCGTTACCGTTGCAAGAGAGAGCAAGACCCTTGCTACCATCACCTTCCAGAACTATTTCCGTATGTATAAAAAACTTTCCGGCATGACCGGTACCGCAATGACCGAAAGCGACGAGTTCCGCGAAATCTATGGCCTTGACGTTGTTGAGATACCCACCAACAAACCCGTCATCCGTGACGACCAGCCGGACGTTGTTTATAAAAACGAAAGAGGCAAGTTCAACGCCGTTATCGAAGAGATCGTTGAGGCACATAAACACAACCAGCCCGTTCTCGTCGGTACCGTTACCATCGAAAAATCCGAGATACTCAGCTCCATGCTTAAACGCCGCGGTGTTCCCCATAACGTTCTTAACGCAAAACACCACGATAAGGAAGCAGAGATCGTTTCCCAGGCGGGCACTCCCGGCGCAGTTACCATTGCTACCAACATGGCAGGCCGAGGCACCGATATCATGCTCGGCGGCAACGCGGAATTCCTTGCAAAGGCAGAGATGAGAAAACTCGGCTATGACGAGGATATGATAAACGCCGCCACCGCATATTTTGAAACCGGTGCGGAAGATATCCTTGCCGCAAGAGCTCACTATGCAGAGCTTCTTCATAAATTCAAGGCAGAAATCGCCCCCAAAGCGGAAGAAGTCCGCAATGCCGGCGGCCTTTATATCATCGGTACCGAGCGTCATGAATCCCGCCGTATCGATAACCAGCTCCGCGGACGTGCGGGACGCCAGGGCGACCCCGGAAGAACAAGATTCTTTGTTTCCCTCGAGGATGACCTTATGCGTCTTTTCGGCGGTCAGCGTATCCAGTCCATTATGGAAGCTCTTAAAATCGAAGAGGATATGCCCATAGACCAGAAAATGCTCAGCAACTCCATCGAGAGCGCACAGAAAAAGGTTGAGGGAAGAAACTTTGAGATACGTAAAAACGTTCTTCGCTATGACGACGTTATGAACCAGCAGAGAGAAATCATCTATGGCCAGCGCGGAAAAGTTCTTGAGGGCGAGGATATCAGCGAATATATCGCCAACATGCGCCGCGAAAGCGTTGAAAAAACCGTTGATGTCTATCTTGCAAATGACGAAAGCAAAGAGGACTGGAACCTTGACGGTCTCAGGGATTATTACCTCGGCTGGATGATAACCGACGGCGACCTTCGCTTTACCAAGGAGGAACTTTCCGGCATCACCAAAGCGGATATCGTTGAGATGCTTCATCAGAGAATGGAAGAGGTCTATTCCTCCCGCGAGGAGCAGTTTGGAAGCGAAGTCATGCGCGAAATCGAGCGCGTTGCCCTTCTTAAAAACGTTGACCTCAAATGGATGGATCACATCGACGCCATGAGCGACCTTAAACAGGGCATCGGTCTTCGCGGATATGCACAGCACGACCCCGTTGTTGAATACCGCATTGAGGGCTTTGATATGTTCGACCAGATGATAGAAGCCATCCGCGAGGATACCGTAAAAATGCTTATGGTCGTCCGCGTAAAAGCTGCTCCCCAGCGCGAACAGGTTGCTGTTCCGGTAGAAGCCTCCGGCGACGGAAGCGTTTCCGCAACTGTTACCAAAAAGAAAAAAGTCGGCAGAAACGACCCCTGCCCCTGCGGCAGCGGCAAAAAATATAAACACTGCTGCGGAAAATAAGCCATGGCAAAGTTAAACATCGTTCTTGTTGAACCCCAGATTCCCCAGAACACCGGAAATATCGCAAGGACCTGCGCCATAACCGGCGCGGCCCTTCATATAGTCCGCCCCATGGGTTTTGTTATTGACGATAAAAAACTTAAAAGGGCCGGCCTTGATTACTGGGACAAGCTGGATATAACTTTTTATGATAACCTTACGGATTTTTTCGCAAGGAACACCGGTGATTTTTTCTATTTTACCACCAAAGGCCTTCACCGCCACAGCGACGTTTCCTATCCGGAAGGGTGCTATATCTTTTTTGGAAGAGAGGACGCCGGCCTTCCGGAATCGCTTCTTTTTGAAAATCCGGGAACGGCGGTAAGGATACCCATGCGCCCCACTTTACGCAGTCTTAATCTTTCAAACAGCGTGGCTATTGCCGCATACGAGGTTCTTCGCCAATGGGATTATCCCGATATGCAGGAAACCGGCGAACTTAGGGATTATGACTGGTCGGATGCGGGCATAAACCAGATTTGACCTCCCTTGTCAAAGGGAGGTGGCTTTTTTAACCGCTTGCGGTTAAAAAAGACGGAGGGATTCTTCCACCCAGATGATATTTTTAAATGAATCCCCCCGCCACTTCGTGGCCCTCCCCCCTTTAACAAGGGGGGCTTTTAAAGGAGGAATTACTATTTCCGGCGACAACACTTTACAAAAACTGATGGGCGCCATGCGCAAGGCCATCGAAGATTATAATATGATCGAAAACGGCGACAAAATCGCCGTAGGCGTTTCCGGCGGAAAGGATTCCGTCGCAATGCTTGCGGGCCTTGCGGGGCTGCGCCGTTTTATCGGTATCGATTTTGAAATAGTCGCTGTCTGTCTTGATCCTCAGTTTGGCGGTGAGCCCAACGATTATTCCGGAATCGAATCCCTTTGCGAAAGGCTGAACGTAAAACTCGACCTTCGCCGCACCCATATCGGTGAAGTTATTTTTGAGGACAGAAAGGAAAAAAATCCCTGCTCACTTTGCGCAAGGATGAGAAGGGGCCTTTTGCATGACGTTGCAAAGGAAAACGGCTGCAACAAAATGGCCCTTGGCCATAACTTTGAGGATGCCGTCGAAACTTTTATGATGAACCTTTTTGACGAAGGAAGGATAGGCTGTTTTTCTCCCGTTACCTGGCTTTCCCGCAAGGAGATAACCGTTATCCGTCCTCTTATCTACTGCCATGAGGACGAGATAGTAAAAATTGCGAACCACGAAAAACTCCCCATCGTAAAAAGCCGCTGTCCTGCGGATAAACATACGGAGCGCGAGCACGTTAAAAATCTTATTGAACGTCTTGAGCACGAAGAGGGCTACGATTGTCTTCCTAATAAGATCCTCGGTGCCATCCAGCGGGGAAACGTCTGCGGCTGGGGCCTTCCCGGTGACGATTCCGCGGAAAGATACGCAAAAATCTGAAAGGGCGGTGCTCAGGCTTGGAAAATAAACCTAAAGTTTATATGATCTGCGGAATTTCCGGCAGCGGAAAAACCGCACTTTCAAAAGAAATGGAGCTTTTCGGGGTGCCACGGCTTTCCATTGATGAGGAACTCTGGCCGGATTTTTATGTTCTTTCGGATATTATTTCCGATGAGCATAAGGATTATCTCTATTCCGAAGCCATGAAGCGCATAAAGGCAAGAACCGCCAATTTTTGCGCCGAAGGCCGTCCCTGCAGCGTGGATATGCCCTTTTGCAAAAAGGAACAGCGTGAGGACTTTCGTGCTCATATCGAAAACTGCGGCGGAGAACCTGTTCTTATATGGATAAACGCCCCTTTGGAGGTGCTCAAAAGCCGCCTTGCCGCAAGGGAAGGCAAAAACGGGCCGAACAACCTTCCGGTTTCCGAAGCGGAAATCAATATGTACTGGAATGGGTTCCAGCGTCCTTTGGACGAAGAACATATCGAAATCGACGGAACGAAGCCCTTTGAAATTGATAAAATCATAAAATAATATAAAGCGAGCACCGCTTGAAAAACGGTGCTCGCTTTTTTGCTTTTATTTTCTGTTTGCTTGTGCTAAGTATTCAATTATGCTCCCGATAAACATTCCGATACCTGCCCCAAGGCCGGAACCTATGCTGTCATTTACCGTTCCGACAGCAATGCCTATTGCTACACCGAAAAGAGGGCCCATGGCGGAAAGATCCGCTTTCTTTTCTTCGCCTTCTTTTTTCTCTTTTCCGTGGGTTTTATAATATCCGGCAAAAAATATCGCAATGGAAAACCCTATGAGCACAAAGGGCAGAGCTGATTTTATGAATTCTTCCATTCGGTGCTCACTCCCTTATGAACATCTCTTTTTTATACGCTTTGATTTTTTTATTTATCTCATTGACGCCGGCAAAAAGAATCAGGGCGCAAAAAACATTGATGAACGGGATCCAGGAAAATCTCGGCGCATTGAACGCAAGGTTCGCAAAGTTCATAATCGCGACTCCAAGATTGAGCCAGCCGATTGGCAGCAGCAGTTTTTTGATAAGGATACACTGCTTCAGCTTCGATTCGATATCGGAGAAAAGTTCGAAGGGGCCTTCGGCAGTCTTTTTGCGAAAATATACCCAGTTCAAATAGCTTGCAACCTGTTCCGCGCCGGTTTCCTCCATAAAGCGAATATACTGTTCGCTTTCCGGATGGCTGGGGCGATGTTCAAGAAGCTGGATTTTATGGGTGTATTCGCCGGGTTCACATTCCTCAAAGGAATAGGTGCAGATGGAATAGCCCACAAGGGCAAGGCCCTTTGCGCTCATTTCGTTGAGCCATTTTTCTTCTTTTTCAAAATCCCATGCCCAAAAGAATTTTTTAATAACTTTTCTCATTTGTTCCAACCTCCAGTCAGTTCTTCTCCGTTTTTAACAAGTTCACGAAGGCGTTCAAGTTCCGCAAAAACCGCTTTTTTTCCGTTTTCGGTGATGACGTATTCCTTTTTTCTGTCGCCGTTTTCGCCCGGAACGGAAGTTATCCAGCCTTTTTCAAGAAGGGTATTTATTGCGCCGTAAAGAGTTCCCGCCGCAAGCCGGACCCGCCCGTTTGAAAGTTTTTCTGCGTTCTGCATTATTCCGTAGCCGTGAAGCGGTTTTTCAAGGGAGAGCAGAATATAAAAAACCGCCTCGGTAAGAGCAATATTTTCCATAAAACATATCCCCTTTCGATATATCTTCGCCCGTTATATCGGTTTACGATATAAGTATATCGCCGCCCGATATATTTGTCAATAGGTTTTTCTGATTTTTTTGGATAAAGCTCTGCGGGTTATACATTTACAAAAAAGGCACGCCTTTGCGGCGTGCCTTTTTATCAAATGCAGTCTTTAAATTTAACTTCGGTATTTGGGGTTATCTCGTATTCCGAAAGTTCCGGAAAAACTTTTAAAACAGAATCCGGTTTTTGGATGAGCAAAAGCTTCTGTTCCCTTTTAAGGCGCTTTATGCGGAATTCGAGCTTTCTTGCGGCTGTTGGATCTTTACAGTTCCAAAGGGCGGCAAGACCGGTTACCTTATGGCTTTTTGTGTATTTTGCGGCTGTTTTAAGCTGATGATAATGGGTGTATATGCGCTTTTTTATATCATCGGTAAAACCGGTATAAAGGGAATCATCCCCGCACCGGAGCATATAGACAAAAAACATCAGATATCAAGAACGGCAAGAACGTTTCCGTCCTCGTTTGCTTCGCCAACAACAAAGCCGGCGTTTTTAAAGAGCTTGTTTGCACGGCTGTTTTCAAGGGAATATGCGGCGCAGAGTTTTTTTGCTTCGCCAAGGGGGAATTCCTTAACGATTTTGATAGCTTCCTGAAGAGCGGCGGTGCCGTAGCCCATTTTCTGGCAGTTTGCGTCGGTCATGATGCGCCAGATGCAATAGAAAGGTTCCGGAAGATCTTCGTCGCCTTCTTCTGCATATCCGATCATAAGGAAGCCGACCATGTTATCCTGTTCCGCATCATAAACGCCGTAGGGCATGGGAACAACGTCGCCGGAGGTCATTGCAACATAAGCTTCCGCAAGGGAGCACATATTTTCCGCAATAAAATCCTGCTGTTCTTCACGAACGTCAAGGTTAATGCAATCTTCAAAGTTTTCTTCGGTAATGGGTCTGAGTTCAACCATGTTTAAGCACCTCTTAATATAATTTAATCTTTCGGGGTTTCAAGAATATAAACGTCAACCCGGCGAAGGCCGTTGAGGACGCATTCATAATAGGTATCGTAATAAAGGTCAACAAAGTTTTTGCCGGAAAGCATCGCGCCGCCGGTATCCGCCGCAAGGGCATAGCCATAAACAAATCCGGTGTTTCCGTGGGCAACTATCCACATTTTTGTTCCGTAGGGAATAACCTTTGGGTCAACGGCAACATATCCCACCTGGGCAAGTCTTCCGGTTGCGGTACCCGCTCCGTAGGGCGCGTAATAACCCGTTGCGCGGACGTTTGAATAGACCTTTTCATAACTCGTCGGAACGCCGTTGACTATCTCAAAGCCGTAATCCAGCGGAGAAATTGCGCTTCCGTCACCGATAACATAAATATCGTTTATGGGTTTTTTTATAACTTCTTCGGAAACAAGAACTTTTTCCTGATAAACTCCGTCAACAACTTTTTGTTCATAGGTTTTAAGCTTTGTTCCGTTTTTTCCATAGGAAAGAAGAACTTCTCTGTTACTTTTAAGAAGCGAGGTTCCCCTAACGGTTTTTTCGCGCTGTATTGTTTCCTCCTCCGTTGTGATTATGTAATCAACACGGGTAAGTTTTATATTGTCGCCTTCATCAAGGGTCTTTTCTTCTTCAACGTTAAGAAAATCATGTTCCCGAACGGTAAGACCGGAAATTTCAAGGGCATCCGAAACCGTATCCCCTTCGGAAACGGTAACGTGATATCTGAGCTCATCCGCAACGATCTCTACGTTTACGGCGCTTTGTATCCTTATTTCCGCCTTGTTATTGCCAAGAGTTCCGAAAAAACCCGCCGCATCAAACCCTGTTATAGAAACCCTGTCGTCCGGTTTTATCTCTATTTCCAGCTTATCGAGGATATCGTATGGGCTTACCAAAGCGGTTGTTAAAACGGTTTTTTCGCCGTCAACATCAACTGTTACGGTTTTTATTCTTGAAAATGACCAAAGCATTACAAACGCCAAAAAAAGCGCAAAAAACGCGATTATAAAATGGCGCGGTTTTAATCCGGATACAAGGCCTTTTGCTCCGGATAATATCTTTTGCATAAAGCCCCTCCTTTACAAGTAAAACCTATTATATTCAAATTTGGCATAGTTGTCAAATTTTGGGCGTTTTTCAGCCATTTTTCGCCCCACTGCGACGGTTTTTGACGGATTTTTGAAGGAATTTCCGTTGCCATAAAAAGCCAATGATGTTATAATTAAAATGGATAGATTTTTGAAAAGGAGGCATCTTATGGAGCACAAATGCGGCTGTAAAAAGAACGGCCGGGGACATAATTTTATCCCGGACCGCATTACCGTTAAAGGAGAGGGCGGAGCCGAAATTTCAAACCGCGACCTAGTATGCCACCACTGCACATATAAAAAGCGGGGAGATACCTCTTCCTGCCTTAAATATGAAGAAAAACCCGCCGCTGTTCTTGCCGGAGGAAAATGCGATTCTTTTTTAAGCACCGGCCATGACCTTGGCGGAAAGGATCATAACTGCGGCGATTGCGGCGACTGTAAAAACGAATGCGGCTCCTGCTACGGAGAATGCACCGGATGCGGCGGCTGCCAATAAAAAGATTTTTTTACCGAAAGGGTGACATAAATGCCAATGAATATTATCTACCGCGAAGCGGAACCTTCCGATGCGGGAAAATTCCTTGAATACTGCAAAAGGGTCGGCGGAGAAACCGATAACCTTACCTTTGGCGAGGAGGGCATTCCCTTTTCCATTTCTCAGGAAGCGGACTATATCAGAAAGTTTGCCGGAAATCCGGAAAGCGTTATGATAGTTGCTTTTGATGAGGGCGAACTTGTTGGAACAGGCGCCGTTTCCGTTATTTCCGGAAGGCCCCGTTTTTCCCACCGAAAAGAGATAGCCATTTCCGTAAGAAAAGATTACTGGGGCAAGGGCATAGGCACCGGAATTATGAATGTGCTCATGGATTTTGCAAAAAAATCCGGCGCGGAAGTTCTTGAACTTCAGGTGCGTTCCGATAACGAGGGGGCTATCGCTCTTTATAAAAAATTCGGTTTTGAAAAAATCGGCACCAACGAAAAATATTTCAAGATCCGCGGAGAATATTATCCCGCTGATTTTATGGTACTTAGCCTGTAATGAAGATTTTTGGATTTGACTTCAGCAATCTTTCCTATTCAAAGGAAGAAAATTTAAAACATAACCGGCGCGTTATGAAAAACCTTGAGCGCAGCGTTGAAAACGGTTTTTCGCCGGACGGATTCATCGAAAACCAAAACCGCATGAAATATCTGAAATATTCCGCAAGGGATTTTGCCTATTGCGGCTGCGGCTGCATTGCCTATTGGAACATTCTCTATTCAAGAGGCAGAGTTATCGGGATCCCCCGCCTTGCTTCTGAAATGGAAAAAGGCTGTTTTTTCCGCGGAGTTTTTGGCACAAACGGCTTTTTTATGAAGCGCTTTATGGAAAAGAAAGGTGAAAAGGTCGAGGTTTCCATCTCTCCGGAGGACATTCTTGAAAACGGCGCAAAGGAAGCGATAATCATGTATTACCGCAAGCCGAGGACCGCACATTACGTTGCTTTTACCGCCGCCGGAACCGATGAAAACGGAAAACGCCTTTACCGTTTTTATAACGTTGGCGGAAAGCTTATGCGTCTTTTCGGCGAGGGAAACCCGGTTATCCTTACCCTTGAGGATTTTATTGAAAAAACAAATTATAACCTTGCTCTGTTTTATAAGCTTGGATGATTTTAGATGCCCTCTTGAATAAAGGGGGCTTTTATTTTTATAACAATCATTTATATGAACGATCCTTACTGATGTCCTTTTTACGGAACGGTCAAGACCATCCCTTGCAGTAAAAACGGGCGGATAATATCTGCCCATACAAAGAAAACTGTTGATTTTCATAAGAAACAAAAAAAACACCGGCTTTTGCCGGTGCCTTTTTATAATGTATTATCTTAAGGAACAAGAATATCGGTTTCGGGGGTTTCGCTTGTTTCAGTGCCAAAGTAATACTGAAGAATTTCTTTTGCAACAGGAGCGGCGGTATAGCCCTGCCAGCCTTTTTCAATTACTACCGCAATGGCTATCTGAGGGTCATCCGCCGGAGCAAAACAGATAAAGGTACTGTTTACTGTTTTTGTGGTGGTCTGGGGTGTACCTGTTTTGGACGCGACCTTCATATCAAAATCGCCCCATACGAAACCGGAGGAATCCTGGGAGGACTGGAGCATACCGGAAAGGACCGTTTCATAGGTGTAATCGGTCATACCCATATCCGAAAGGACCTCCACGGGTGTTTCATAAAGCACTTCGCTGAAATCATGGGAGTTTATGGATTTTACAAAATGTGCATTTACGCGAACGCCCTTATTGCCGATGGTGGCAACATAGTTTGCCATCTGTATCGGGGAGAAAAGGCTGTAGCCCTGACCGATGGAGGCCTGGAGAACGTCGCCGTTGTTCCAGGTGATGCCTCTGTCTGCGGCCCAGTTTGGGTTTGATACCTGGCCGATACGTTCCTTTATCTCGATACCGGTAGGCTCTCCAAGGCCGTAATAGTAGGCATACTGGCGGACATTGTCTATGCCCATGATGCGGCCTATCTCATAGAAGAAGATGTTGCAGGAATAGCCAAGAGCGTGGCGGACGTTTATTTTCCCGTGGTGACCGAGGCAGGTTGGCTGATAGTCCGTAAAGTATGTGTAAACATGCTGGCAGTCAACGGTAGTTTTTGCGGTTATATTTTCAAGCTGGAGAGCAGCCGTTGCAACAACGGGCTTGAAGGTCGAACCGGGAGCATAGGTACCCTCTGCCGTGCGGTTAAAGAGGGGATTATATTCCGTTTCTATAAGGGTGGCATAATCCTCATAATAGGTCGAAAGGTTATATGAAGGATAGTTTGCCGCGGCAAGTATCTCACCGGTTCCTATCTCCATAACGACCACCGCACCGCCTTCGGATTCCTTGCCCTTTCCGGCTTCCGCGGTATTTCGAAGGTTGAGTATCTGTTTTTCAAGGGCATTATACGCAACGCGCTGAAGGTCCATATCAAGGGTAACAACAACCGTTGCGCCTGGAATGGCCTCCTCGATTATCTCTTCGCTTATGATTTCGCCGTTGGCGTCATAAGTCACCTTCATTTTTCCGTCCTTGCCTCGGAGGATATCCTCGAAGGCAGCTTCGATTCCGCTCTTTCCTATAATGTCGTTCATGCCGTAAATGGTTTTATCAAGCTCGGCATACTCCTCTTCATAGATAATACCGGTGATACCGATAACATGGGGAGCAACGTCACCGTTGGGGTATTCTCTGGTATAGCTTTCGGTTATCTCGATGCCCTGAAAATAATAGCTGTGTTCGCTGATGACATTTATGGTATCGGCGGAAACATCTTTTGCAAAAGTATATGGGGTGTTATAGTTATAGCCCACCCTGTCCATTTCATAGCGGACACCGGCAACTTTTCGAAAGTCCTCATCGCTCAGTTCCTCAAGGTCATAGCGCTCTTTAAGGCGGTAAACAACATCTCCTGCAGAGGCAAAATCCGCAAGGTCAAGGTGTTTTCTGAGTCGTGCCCGGGCATTTTCCGTTCCGGTATATTCAAAAGGAGCTTTTTTTGAAATGGGAAGATTATCTATCCATTCCTCTTCGTTTTCTTCAAGGATGGAGATAAGGTCAAGGATAACTTCGTTTTCCTCGTCTTTTACGATGTTGTTTTTATCAAAGGTGATATCGTAGCAAACACGGTTTACCGCAAGAAAACGTCCGTAGCAGTCAACAACATCTCCCCTTGCGGCTTCGATGGTTTTTGTTACGGAATAGCCTTCCGTAAGATAGGAACGATAGGATTCGCCTTCAACTATCTGTAAGGTCATAAGGCGGATAAGGATTATAAGCGCCATTATTATTACCGCGGAAGTGACTATAACACGGCGGTTTTTAGGGATATTCTGTTCTTTTTCGTTAGCCGTAAAAAGTCATCTCCTTTCGCGTTTTTTTGTTCTTTTTTCTTATTCCTTCGTTTCGTCCGGCTCAAAAAAGGCATGGAGCTTTCTGAAAAGGACACAGAACGGAAGAGAAAAAATCGAAGTGAGCACAATCTGGGGCGCAATAACGGTATAGAAAAATCCTTCAAGGTCTTCGTAATTATATAGCATAAAGCTGAAGAAAAACTCCAGCGCGGAGCGGATAAAAATCGCCCCGAGGCAAAGGAGCATTATATTCATGGTGCTCCTTCTGAAAACGTAAATGGTCAAAAGTCCCGCCCCAACGCAGAGCACAAGATAAACCAGCGCATTGAAACCAAAAACCGTTTCAGAGGCGCTGTCGCAGAAAAGGCCCATTATAAAGCCGAAAAGCCCTCCGGCAAACTCGCCTTCAAAAACGGCGATGCAAATGCAGGCGGGCAGAACAAGAATAGGGCTTATTCCGAAAAATTCAAAAAAGCCCGGAGTGGTCTGGATTATATATGCGGCAAAAACAATGAGCGCACAGGTTACAAATTTCATTACCTTACGGCGAAAATGTTCGGTCATTCGTTTTCACCGTCCTCTTCGGCTTTTGCAGTATCGGAATCGGAAAAACCGGTGGACTGGCCGTTAAAGGATTTTATTACCATAACTTCGGTTATGTTTTCAACATCCGCAAAAGGAACGATCTCTGCAACAAGGGAAAGACCGCTGGAATCAACCTCGATGGATCTTACGGTTCCTATGGGAAGGTCTTTTGGGAAAACGCCGCCGATACCGGAGGTTACTATAATATTGCCGCTGGCAATGCCGCTTTCTTTCGGAAGATACTTAAGCTTGCATACACCTTCGGATGAAAGGGTGATATCTCCGGTGACGATGCCGCTGTCGCGGGTGCTGCTGTCATAGCCGCCGACCTGAACGGAAATATCAAGAATGGTGCGAACATGGGAATAGGTCGGGCCGACCTCCCATACTATGCCAACAAGAACGCCGTCCGGGGTTATTACCGGATCCGCTTCTTCAACGCCGTTAAGGCTTCCGACGTCAACGGTAAAGGAATAAAAACGGTTTGTGGAATCTCGGCCGATTACCGCAGCCGGTTCAAATTCATAGTCCGGGTTTGTTTCTTTAAGTTTTAAAAGTTCCCTAAGCTGTTCGTTTTCGCGAAGGGTCTTATCATAGTCGATGATTTTTTTGTTTGCTTCAAGAAGCTCTTTTTCAAGCTCTCTTACACGAAGATAGTTTTCCTCCGCGTTTACAAAACGGTCGAGAAAATCGTTTACGGAATTTGTTACTGAGGAGCTGAAGTTAAGAAAAGGCTGGGAAATAACGGAA
Source organism: Oscillospiraceae bacterium (assembly GCA_017436125.1). Taxonomy (GTDB): domain Bacteria; phylum Bacillota; class Clostridia; order Oscillospirales; family Ruminococcaceae; genus UMGS1668. The sequence goes on from JAFSDS010000079.1 coordinate 45,192, forward strand.
ACCGCCTGGGAAAGAAATACATCCGCACTTCCGGAAGCGGCGGCGCGTATCATAAGCGCAATGCCGAAAACCGCAAGAGCGCAAAGAACTTTAAAATACCAGCTTTTTAAAAACTTTTGCATGGTGCGCACCGCACCCCCTTTCGCTTTTTGATTTTATTCCAAGGCATAAACAAAATGGAGGATCCGTTTTTATGCGGTTCCTCCATTAACGGATCATCGGGATATGGGATTATCCAAGGCGGCGTTCGCTGTCGGAAACAACTTCGCGGAGAAGATCAATGTTATCAAGAACTTCGCCTGCGCCCGCTGCAACGCAGTCAAGAGCGTTTTCTGCAATATGTACCGGCATGCCGGTTTCCTTGGAGATAAGTTTATCGATGTTATGAAGAAGGCTGCCGCCGCCGGTAAGGGTGATGCCGTGGTCGATGATATCGGCGGAAAGTTCCGGAGGAGTGCGCTCAAGGGTGGATTTTACTGCTTCCATAATGGATGCAAGAGGATCGGAAAGAGCGTCGCGGATCTCTTCACTGGTGATGAACATATTTTTCGGAAGACCGTCAACAAGGTTACGGCCCTTGATTTCCATTTCAAGTTCCTCTTCAAAGGGGAATGCGGAACCGATGGTCATTTTGATAGCCTCGGCGGAACGTTCACCGATGAGGAGGTTATATTTTCTCTTGATGTAGGAGATGATCGCTGCATCAAATTCATCGCCGCCGACGCGGACGGATTTGGATGCAACGATACCGCCGAGGGAGATAACGGCAACTTCGGAAGTGCCGCCGCCGATGTCAACTACCATGCTGCCGCAGGCTTCCGCAACGGGAAGTCCGGCGCCGATGGCTGCTGCCATGGGTTCTTCGATGATATAAACATGGCGTGCGCCGGCTTTCATAGCTGCTTCGCGAACTGCTCTGCGTTCAACTTCGGTAACACCGGAGGGGATGCAGATAACGCATCTCGGTCTTGCAAAAATGGAGTTGTTGAAAATCTTTTTGATGAAGATCTGGAGCATGGAAGCCGCAATATCAAAGTCTGCGATAACGCCGTCTTTAAGCGGTCTTACTGCAACAATGGAGCCGGGGGTACGGCCGATAACTTCTTTTGCTTCCTGGCCAACATAGCGGACAGTATCGGTTCTTGTATCAACGGCAACAACGGAAGGCTCGCGCATGATTATGCCTTTGCCTTTGGAAAAAATAAGGGTGTTTGCGGTACCGAGGTCGATACCGATATCCTGATTAAAAAAGTTTGCGAAACTGAAATTCATTATCAAAAGCTCCCCTTTCGAGCGGTTAATTTCCTCATATAGTAATTATTATAAATGGCGCGGCTTTTAAAAGCAATGCGGCATTTGTGAAAAAACTGTTAAACTTTGCGCCTTAAAGCGTTATGCCAACATCCGCAAGCATATCCGCGATAGTTACGGAATCAACAACGCTGTCAACAGCATCCTGGATGCGCTTATAAAGTCCGATGGTTACGCAGCCGTCGGAATGGTCACATCCGCTTTCGCAGCATTCCACCGGGGCGATGGAACCTTCCGCCGCGCGGAGGATTTCGCCTGCGGTTATCTCATCCGCGGGTTTTGTAAGGATATATCCACCCTGGGCGCCGCGAACGCTTTTAACAAGCCCGGCTTTTGAAAGGGGGCTTATTATCTGTTCAAGATATTTTTCGCTTATATTCTGGCGTTTTGCAATTTCTTTTACCGGAACAGGCCTTTCGCCGCCTTCTTTGGCAAGGTCGATCATCAGCCTGAGGCCATAGCGGCCTTTTGTAGAGATCATCATTGTTAAAACCTCATATTATATATAATAAATAATATTTTAGCACTTAATTATAACATACCTGTCAAGCCCTGGCAATATAACAAAACTTAAAATTTTATTAATTTTCGGAATATTCCCCTTTGTTTTGCAAAAAAACAAAAAATCCCCGGAAAAGCCGGGGATGGGTTTTTTATTCTTTTTCAAGAAGAACCACCGCGTGAGCACCGATGCCTTCGCCCCTAAAGCCAAGGCCCTCCTCCGTTGTGGCTTTTATGTTTACATTTGCGGTATCCGTGCTCAAAGCACTTGCCAGAATGCCGCGTATCTGTTCAATAAACGGCTTGAGCATCGGCTTTTCCGCAATAACGGTGCAGTCCATGTTGCAGAGCTTCCAGCCCATGCTCAAAACCTCGGAATATACGTCTTTAAGCAGTTCTATACTGTCTGCGTCCTTATATTTCGGGTCCTTATCCGGAAATCTTCTTCCTATATCCGGAAGGGCAAGGGCACCCAAAAGAGCGTCTGCCGCCGCATGGGCAAGAACATCTGCATCCGAATGTCCGAGAAGGCCTTTTTCATAGGGTATCAAAACTCCGCCCAGCACAAGGCGGCGGCCTTCGACAAGTTTATGCACGTCGTATCCGTGACCGATCCTTATCATCCGTTTTCCCTGCCTTTCAAAAGCGCCTCGGCAATGAGGATATCCTCCGGCGAGGTTATTTTTATGTTATAGCGTTTTCCCGGGGTAAGGAAAACTTTTCTTGCGTCGTTTTCAAAAATGCGGCTGTCGTCCGTCCAGTCCGAAAGCTCCTTAAAAGCCCTTTCCATGGCGGTTTTATAGACGGAAAGATCAAAAATCTGGGGCGTTTGAACCGCAAAAAGTTTTTCTCTTGCGGGGGTATATTCCACAAAGCCGTTTTTCTTTCCGTATTTTATGGTATCCACCGCCGGAACCGCAAGAACCGCGCCTCCGCAGCGGAAAGCGTCATGGGCGCAGCGGGTTATGTCCTCCGGAAGAACAAGGGGCCTTGCGCCGTCGTGGATGGCGACAAAATCCGCTTCATCCGAAACAGCAAGAACGCCGCAGCGGACGGATTCCGCCCTTGTTGCGCCGCCGGGAACAACGTTTTTCAGCTTTTTTATGCCGTATTCTTCTGCGGCGGCTTTTATTTTCTTGATGGAATCCTCTTTTGTAACAACGATTATTTCGGAAACATCCTCGCAGTTTTCATAGGCAAGAAGGCTTCTTGCAATAACCGGAACGCCCGCTATGGGCATAAAAATCTTATCCGTGCCGCCCATTCTTGCGGAACTTCCGGCGGCAACAATAACCGCACTTAAAAACGGTTTTGAAAAAAGGCTGGATTCAAAATATTCTTCCATAACAAGTCCTCTTGATTCGTAATCAGCTGTACATTGCTTACAGCATAATAATAACATATTTTCTGTGTTTTGAAAAGAAAATTTGAGGTTTGACAAGCCTCTTTTCCGCGGTTATAATTATTCATAGAATATCGGAAAGGAGCGTTTTATCTTTGGAAACCAAACGCGGACTTTTTATCGTTATAGAGGGAGTTGACGGAAGCGGAAAAACCACCCAGGCAAATCTGCTTGCGGATTATCTCCGTTCAAAAGGAAGAAACATTCACCATACCGCGGAGCCCACTGCCACCGGACTTGGCGGAATGGTGAGGGACGGACTTGGCGGCGAACATCCCAGAACCCGCGAGGAACTTGCGGCAATGTTTGCGGCGGACAGAGTTCAGCATAACGTAAGCCCCAAAAACGGCATTATAAAACACCTTAACGAGGGAACGGACGTTGTATGCGACCGCTATTATTATTCCTCCCTTGCATATCAGGGCGTTGACGGCGCCATTGACTGGGTCGCAAGCATGAACCTTGGCTGTCCCTTTATCACAAAGCCGGATATCTGCATTTTCCTTGATATGGATCCGGAAAAATGCCATGAACATATCCGCGCCGGAAGGACCCATTTTGAAATTTATGAGGAAAACGCCGCAATGATCGCGGAGACCCGCCGCCGCTACGGAATCGTTTTTGAAATGCTTAAAGACCGCGACAACATCGCAGTCATTGATTCCACCGGAACCATTGAGGAAGTTTTTGAACGCATCAAAACTGAAGTTGATAAACTTTTATAAAAACAAAAAGGCACCCCAAACGATCCTTCTTGGGAAAATGCAGGTAATCTTGCTTGGGATATTGCTGCGATAGCACTTCCTGTTGTTCCAGGTTCATATACGGCAAAACTCGCAAAAGGATTTAAGCTGTTTAACAGATTTGACAATGCTGCTGACACAGCAAGAGCTGTTAATATTTCAGGAGATATAATAAGAGGTGCGAAAGTCGCTTCACTAAACGGGCAAGCAATAGTTGCGCCACACAGAGAACTTAAAAAGATTGTTGCTGGTCATGGCCTTGAAGTACATCACCTAATTGAGAAAAGATTTGCGCACACTCTTGGTATTGATCCTAAAAATGTAAATGATATTTTAAGTATTGCTATTGATAAAGATTTTCATAGAAAGATAACTTCTGAAATAAGAAATGCTATTGGATATAGTAATGAAATTAATAAAGAATGGACAACTTTAAATGCTGATCCAAATAAAATATGGTCAACTTTTGTATCAGCATACGAAAAAAATGGAATGGCAGAATATTTACCATCGTTGAAAGAACAATTATTAAATATTGCTGGAAATGCTAATAGAATAACTGATTGGTGTGGATATTAATGAAACAAATAGTAAAGCTTCTGTTTAATGATACTAAACATCCTTTTTATGAGAAATTTTACAACACATATAAAAATTTCGAAATTGTTTCTGAGTTGGAAAAAAACAAGTGGTATATTGATAGTGAATTAAAAATTCCATTTTATGAAAATTCGGAAGAATTTTTCAATGCTTTATTGGATGCTAATAGCCATGAAATGAAATACACTTTATTTGCAGATACCTTTTATTCAAAAAAAGAAATAGAAAAAGACATACATTATTTCAGATTGTATCCGTCATATCCTACCGAACTTGAAGGAACAACTGAAAAAAATTATGGTACAGTTTTGAAAGGTGGATGTCTTTGTTGCGGTGTTGGGAGTAAGGCTTTTGGAGATATTTTAATTGACAGAAAACTTGTAAAAAAATGCAAAATAGGATGTCTTATCCCTGACTATGTTGTTTCAAAAGAAATAAAGGAAATCATCGAAAGCAATAACCTTACAGGTGTTACTTTTGAAGAATGTGTCAAAGACTTCAAGGGTCGTGATATGGATGATTATTATGTCATGAATATAAATAACATTCTTCCACCCATGAGTAAAAACACATGGTTTAATAAGCAAGTATTAGAGGATAAATGTCCCATATGTGGCCACCGTACTACTTATCTTCGTTCTGATATACGTTATGATAAAGAATCTTTTGAAACAAATTTTGATTTTAATCTTACAAAAGAATATCTTGATAATGATTGGAATCAATATATTATAGTAAGCGCAAAAGTCAGACAAGTGTTTAAAGAAAATAAAATCCGCATTGGTTTTAAGCCTGTAACCCTTTTATAATGACAAAGCCCCTCTCTATGAGGGGCTTTTTTTCTTTTATAATGGTGGCTAATTAGCTACATTCAACAGAAAAGTTTAATAGAGCCCCCCAAGGGGGAATAAACTCTCCACTAAAAGATAGTGCTTTCTAATCTCCACCGCCGTCGCCGTCTTTGAAGGCGACAGCGGTTTTCAATTTACATCGTTTGCTCGGCTTTGTATTGGCGACACTATGCGGTCGCCCGGCTAAAACGCCTTTTTTATGCGCTTCTTTTAAGTTCCGCAACGGTTGTTTTTATGTTATGTTCGATGGGCTTCCATTCAACCTTCATAAAAAGCGCCGCAAGGGAAATGGGAATATAGGTCAGCATAAAAAGCGGAAATGTGAAAACGTAAAAAATCTTTTTTACAGGGGTCGTATGTATCATCTTCCATTCCGTTGCCGTTGTTATCGCGCCAACCGCAAAAAGAGTGAGATAGACGTTAAAAAGGCTTTCGCCGACGGAAAGAAGAACAGGAAGGATGCTTCCGCCGGCGATAAGCGTCATGACAGAAGAGGCGGTATTTATAACAGCACAGAGCGTGGATATGACCACCGCAGGCATTATGGCCATGGTCATATCAAAACAGGAAAAATCCCCTTTTAAAACGCCTTTAATAAGGTCTTTTCCGTATTTTTTAAAAACCTGGAGATATCCTTTTGCCCAGCGCATACGCTGGCGCCAGGACTGGCGGAACAAAACCGGCTGTTCATCATAGAGCACCGCGTTTTTGCAGTATCCCACCTTTTCACCGGAAATAACATTATGGACCGTAAACTCGATATCCTCCGTCAGAAGATGAAAAGGCCATCCGGAACATTTTTCAAGTATCCTTTTGCTGAAGAAAAAGCCCGTTCCGGAAACGGCGCAGGAACTTTTTAGCAGAAAACGCGCCTGATTAAGATATTTTGATTCCCGCAGAAACCAAAGGGAATATCCGGCGGATATCCAGTTATCGCCGTAGTTTTTTGAATTTCGGTATCCGGTTATGATATCGTATCCGTCAGAAAAAGTTTTGTTCATTTCGGAAATATAGTTTTCATCAAGAACATTGTCCGCATCGAAAACGAAAAATCCGTCAAAATAATTCTTCGGATAATCTTCGGAAATATGGCGCAGAAGCGCATCCAGCGCATAGCCCTTCCCTATCCTTTTTGTATCCTCTCTTTTATAGACCACTGCGCCGGAAAGTCTTGCGGTTCTTGCGGTTTCGTCGGTGCAGTTATCCGCCATTACAAAAATACGGATGTTTTCGCTGCCATAAGTCTGGTCCTTTATGCTTTTTATCAGGTTCCCAATAACTTTTTCCTCGTTTCTTGCACAGATGAGTACCGCAAAGCGATGGCGCTTTTCCTCCTTATGAGGGGGTTCTTTTTTTAAAATTGCGGCGGGAATATAGAAAAACTGATAGGAATAGCAGATAAAGAAAACCGCCGCAAGGATAAAATTTATCGTTATAAGAAAATCCATGGCCTTCTCCTTAAAATTTTTTCAATAAAATCATAGAAAAAATATTTTTAAGAAACAATCAGCTAAAGTCTTAATGTTCCATTAAGATTTTTTTAAGAATATTCCGAAAAGGAATAACCCCAAAGGGGATTTTTTAGGTAAAATATTTTTTTACCCTTGTTTTTGTTTCATCAGAAAAATAGAAAAGGCCCGTTGCGCCGTTTTTTTCCGCCTTGTTTGTAACATGGTGCGAAAGACTTTCGCCGGAATCGGAAAGGACTTTTGCAAGCTTTGCATAGCGCTCTTTATCAAAGGCGGAAATATCCGTTTCCATATAGTTAAAAAGAGTGGAATAGACCGAGCTTCCCGGTAAAAAACGCTTTAGCCTTCTGTTAAAAAAAGCCGCGCCCATGCGGGAAAGCATATCGCATCTTTCCTCTTCGGAAAATTTTGGGCAGAGAATTATATCACAGATTTTTTTACCGGTCATATTCTGCACTCCGGAAAGAAGATTTACATAGCTTGTATCCTTTGAATAGCAGATGTCTTTTTGAAGAATATAGTCAAAAGTGCCGGTTTTCGCTATAACTGCCTCCGCCGCTTCCCTGTTCCAGATAAAATAGCCGGAAAGTTCGATTTCAAAGTTTGTTTCAACCGCACCGGCAAAAATACCGGGAGAAACTTCTGCGCAGAGATCCCCTGCCGCAACGGTTGTTCCGCCGTAATCCAGTGCGGCTTTTTTTGAAAAAGCAAAAACCGGGATCCTTCCGGCTCTTGCGTCAAAATTTATCAGGGCAAAGGGGCCGAATTTTCCCTCATCTTCATATATAAGCAGAAAATTTGCGTATTCCGTTTCGAGAAAGGCCGTGCTGTTTTCCTTTTCCGGAATAATTTCCTCCGTTTTCGGACCATAAAAATTAAAAACAAAAAAAGCCGCGGCGGATATGCAGAAAATAAAACCGACAGAAAAAGCAAGGGCAAAGATACGAAGTTTCATAAATAAAAAACGCCTCCGGGTTTATTTTTGCCCGGCGGCATATTTTTTAGTCTTTTTATTTATCGCAGTTTTGCGTATTTTTCCTTTGTTGCCTTTCCGCCCCGGATATGGCGTTCCATTTTGTTTTTTTCAAGAACCGCCTTGACCTCCTTATAAAGGCTTGGATTTATCCGGGAAAGCCTTTGGGATACATCCTTATGCACGGTGCTTTTGCTGACCCCGAATTCTTTTGCGGCTTTTCGCACCGTTGCGCCGTTTTCTATTATGTATTCCGCCGCGAGCACGGCTCTTTCCTCCGGCATACCTTTCATAACACACCTCCCAAAAAAGTTGAGTATAAATCCTATTCCTTTGGGAAGAATTTTATGCAGAAAAATAAATCAAAGAGGTGTTTTTTATCTGTACTGCCATAAGTTTTATAAACGGCGGCGCGTTTTTCGGCCGCAGCCTTGATTTTGAGCACGGTTTTGGCGAGAGCATTGTTTTTATGCCGAGGCGCTTTCTCCTTCGGTTTCGTGAAATGCCGGAAAACCGAAGTCACCATGCCGTTATCGGCACCGCTTTTGTAAACGAAGGGTATCCGCTTTTTTATGACGGAATGAATGAGCACGGACTTTTTGCCGCAGGTCTTAATTTCCCAAAAAGTGCGGTATATAAGCCAAAAAACGAGTGTTCATATAACATTGCGCCCTTTGAATTTATTCCCTGGATACTTGCGGAATGTGCCGATATAAACGAGGCAAAAAGCAAAATCGAGCACGCAAACATTTTGAGCACCGATTTCAGCAAAGACCTTTCTTCCACACCTCTTCACTGGTTTATTGCGGACAAAAACAGTTCTTTAGCCGTTGAACCAACGGCTAAAGGTCTTATGATACACGAAAACCCAGTCGGCGTTTTGACTAATGAACCTCCTTTTGAATATCAGCTTATGAACCTTAGTAATTTTTTGAGCATCAGTCCTTATGAACCGGAAAGCCGCTTTTTTGAAAAATTTAAAACAACCCCATACAGCCGCGGGATGGGTGGCCTTGGGCTTCCGGGGGACCTTTCTTCCTCTTCGCGTTTTGTTCGGGCGGCCTTTGTAAAATCAAACTCCCTTTCCGGAAAAACCGAAGAGGAAAACGTAACGCAGTTTTTTCATATTCTCGGCTCTGTTGAACAGCCAGAAGGCTGCGTTCGCCTTAAAAACGGTGACCTTGAAAGAACGATTTATTCCTGCTGTATTTCATCCGAAAGCAAGGTTTTTTATTACCGAAGCTATGAAAACAGCCGCATAACTGCGGTGGATATGAAAAAGGAAAACGCAGAAAGCAATCTTCTTGTTTCTTATCCTTTTTTGAAAAAGCAGGACATTCTTTTTCAAAACTGAAAATATACTGAAGTTTTTTGACTATTTCACCTCCAACACCAAAAAAATCCCGCAGCTTTTGCGGGATTTTTTATTTTCTGTGCAACGCAAAGGATGTATAATTTGTCTATATGGGTGAAAGGCCTTTGAAAAAAGGAGAAAGGAGGAAAAATGGAAGATAAAAAAATTATAGAAATGTTTTTTGAAAGATCGGAAGAAGCCATCGCTTTCCTTTCTGAAAAATACGGCGCATATTGCCGCAGTATTGCAAAAAATATCCTGCAAAGCGAAGAGGATGCGGAAGAATGTATAAACGACGCTTTTCTTACCGTATGGAATTCCATTCCTCCCCAAAAGCCGGAAAAGCTTGGAATTTATGTCGGAAAGATAACAAGAAATTTTGCCCTTAATAAAGCAAAATATAACGCCGCGGAAAAGCGCGGCGGCGGAAAATATGAAGAAGCCCTTTCGGAACTTGAGGAATGTATCGCTTCAAAAGACGAAACGGAAAACTGCATCGACAAAATCGTTTTTAAAGAAACCGTCGAAGCTTTTCTTTTAAACCAGCCGGAGGAAAAACGCAATATCTTCATCCGCCGTTACTGGTATCTTCAATCCGTTTCCGAACTTTCAGCCGCTTTTGGTTTTTCCGAAAGCAAGATAAAATCCCTTCTTATGCGAATGAGAACCGAACTTCGCAAAAAACTTGAAAAGGAGGACCTTATATGACAGAAAACGTCCTTGAAATGATAAACGATATCGACAATAACCTTATTGAACGCGCAATGGAAGAACCGAAAAGAAAGAAAAACGTTCTTCCGTTCAAAAAAGTAAAATGGACCGTTCTTGCGGCCTGTCTTGCTCTTGCCCTTGCTGTTCCGGTAGTTGCGGAAACCTTCCGCCTTAAAACGGAATATAACGAGGAAGAGGAATTCTGGAATGTTTATACGGAAGAAGTTGTTCCCTACTCTGCAATTTCCGATGAGGTTAAAGAATTTACTAAAAACCTGCATGACGGAGGATATAAAGACTATAACTTCATGCTTTTCTGGAACATGGATGAAGTCGAGGAATATATAGGCATTACTCTTCCGAAAAACAGGCTGGTTCCCATCAGTCCGGGAGCAAAAACATATTTTACCGTTGATGGAAAATTTATTGACAGCGGAAGATATCGTGTTCGCGTTAACGATTACGGAACCGGCGAGGTTGGAAAAATCCATATTGAAATGCATTGCGGACTTAGCGGCGGCATGGAATCATATGATACCACCTATGAAATCGTAACTGATAAGCACCCAAACGGACGTTCCGAAACCGTTTTTGCAAAGGAAAGCCGCGACCATAAAGACGGCGAACTTGAAAACTTTACCAACGCAGCCGGAATCGATTATGTTATCCTTACCAAAAGGAACAAAACCGGCCGCGGACTTAACGGCGTTACCGGATTTATCGTTGTTGATAAGGTCATGATAACCGTTGACGGAAGAGGATACGACAAAGATGATGTTTATGAAAGAGTAAAAAGCATCATGGAAAATTTTGAATAAAAAAATCCCGCTCAAACAGAGGCACTTCGTAAGGAAGTGCCTTTTTTGTTTTTGCATTTTACGCTCGGCTCCGTAGGGGCGGATATCATCCGCCCGCAACAGGTAAACCCGGAGGGATTGTTTTTATAATACAACCCCATTTCTTTTGTAACCAAAAGAAACCGGCTTGCCCTGAAAGAAAAGTTTATACACCCCTGCTGTTGCTCCCGCTCGTCGCTGTCTTTGAAGGCGACAACGGTTTTCAATTTATATTTTTTGCTCGGCTAAATTTGCACTATCTGAAAAAGAAAAAGGAGTACTTCTTTGCGAAGTACTCCAGAAAAGCGGGATTTTTGTTTTTATATTTGCATTACATGCTTTCCGGAACGGAAACTTTAAGCATGGTAAGAACATTGCGGATAACGTTTTTGGTTGCGTTTGCAATGGCGATTCTTGCATACATTCTGTCCTCATCCTCACAACGGCAGCGGCAGGTGTTATAGAATTTATGGAACATGGTTGCAACTTCGATGGCGTATTTGGTGATTCTTGAAGGATCATAGGTTTTAACGGATTCTTCGATCTCGCCAGGGAATTTTGCAAGCTCGGTGATAAGAGCAAATTCTTCCGGCTCGGTATAGCTGAAAGCGGATTTTTCGTTTTTGACGATAACGCCGTCTTCCGCAAGACCACGGAGAATGGAGCAGATTCTTGCATGCGCATACTGAACGTAATAAACGGGGTTGTCGTTGGTGTTTTTAACCGCAAGTCCAAGGTCGAAAAGAAGGTGGGTGTTCGGTTCGCGCATGTTGAAGAGGAATCTTGCTGCATCTATCGGAACTTCATCAAGAAGGTCGGTAAGGGTAATGGCTTTGCCGGTACGCTTGCTCATTTTTTCCGGTTTGCCGTCGCGCATAAGTTCGACCATCTGCATAAGAACAACGTCAAGTTTGCTTCCGTCAAGACCAACAGCGTCCATAGCGCCCTGAAGTCTTGCAACGTGACCGTGGTGGTCTGCGCCCCAGACATTGATTACTTTATCAAAGCCGCGCTCTGCAAATTTGTTGTAATGGTATGCAATGTCGCCGGCAAAATAGGTGGGGTTTCCGTTTGCGCGGATGATAACGTCGTCCTTGAGTTCAAGAGCTTCGATCTGTTTATCGGTTTTGCCCTCTGCTTTAAAACGCTCTGTAAGAATTTCTGCGTTTTTATACCAGAGTGCGCCATCTTTTTCATAGGTAAGACCTTTATCGGTGAGGATCTTTACGATTTTGTCGATGGAGCCGTCGTTATAAAGGCTGCTCTCGCGGAACCATACGTCATAGTTGATGCGGTATTTTCCAAGGTCGCGCTGAAGACCCTCAACGTTTGCGGGAAGAGCATAGGCAACAAGGGCTTTTTTTCTTTCGGCGGAATCTGCTTCAACGTATTTATCTCCGTTGATTTCTGCAAATTCCTTTGCGCGGACTTTAATATCCTCGCCGTGATAACCGTCCTCGGGGAATTCAATGGCCTCTTCGCCAAGATAGAGCTGAAGATATCTTGCCTCGAGGGATTTTCCGAATTTTTCGATCTGGTTGCCTGCGTCGTTGATATAGAATTCGCGGGTAACGTCATATCCGCACCATTTCATCGCTTCGGCAAGTCCGTCGCCGATGGCGCCGCCGCGGGCGTTGCCCATATGCATGGGGCCGGTTGGGTTTGCGGAAACAAATTCAACCATTACCTTTTTGCCTTCGCCCATATTGCTGGTGCCGTATTTTTCATCTTCGGAAAGAACGGCGGAAACAGTTTCTGCAAACCAATGGGGTGCATAGAAAACGTTAAGGAATCCGGGGCCGGCAACTTCCGCTTTTTCAAAATAGGTTCCTTCAAGATCCATGTGTGCAAAAATAGCGTCTGCGATCTGGCGGGGAGCCTTGCGGAAAGCTTTTGCAGAAACCATTGCCGCGTTGGAAGCAAGGTCGCCGTTTTTGTTGTCCGCGGGGATCTCGATATTGAATTTTGGAAGTTCGCCTTCGGGAAGTTCGCCTGCGGCGATGGCTGCGTTCACCGCTTTGATGATAAGTTCTCTGTACTGCGCTTTGGCCTCGGCCACTAAGTTACGCATTTTCTTCACACTCCTTGACTACTATGTTAACTTCATTTTCGCTGGAAAACATGGCGTTTATATCCATGGAATATTTAAAATTAAGAATGCCGCCGTTGTCTTCAAGACCGTTTTCAATGCCGTAACCCTGGATACCCATTATCCAGTCCGCATAGCCGTTATCATAATGGCACTGGTGGCGTTCGCCTTTTTCAATAATAAGCTGCTGGTTTCTTTTGCCGCTTCTTGTCATGGTAACGCGGCTGTCGCCCTCTATTTTAAGAAGGGTCTTCATGGTGGGCTCGGTATCCTCCTCATCCATCTCGTCATAGCAGAGATAGAGGGTATCGCGCCTTTTATAATAGCGGCCCTTGGTCATAAGTTCGATGGTATCTTTTTCACCGTCAACTTCCTGGGTGCCTTTTATAAAAATCATAACATCCTTTTTCATTGAATTATCCTTTCGATCAATGCTCCCTTATTTAAAAAGAGGCATTCAGAGTTCCTCTATCTCAACTCTTGTAACGTCGGAAAGTTCCTCACCGAGGAATTCTTTTCCGAGTTTTGCAAAGCCCTCAACTTTATCGGTAACAAAAAACTTCATGCCGCCGATTTTTCTCCAGCCGGAAAGCATATCCCTTTCCTCCAAAAGGGCCTTTGCGCCAAGGGCCGCTTCTTTTCCGGAATCGATAAGGTTAAGCTTATGCTTCGTAAGAGAATCGATAAGATTATAAAGCAGAGGATAGTGGGTGCAGCCGAGGATAAGGGTATCGATATCCTTTCCGTCAAATGCGGAAAGATAATCCTTTGCAACAAGACGGGTAACTTCACAGTCGGAAGCAAAATATCCGTTTTCAACAAGGGGAACAAAAAGCGGACAGCCTTTTCCGAAAATATTTACGGAGGGCTCTTTTTCCGCCGCAAGCTTTTCGTATGAGCCGCTTGCAACCGTTGCCGCAGTAGCGATAAGGCCGATATTTTTATTCTTTGTTGCAGAAAGGGCGGCTTTTACCGTAGGCTCAAGAACGCCCATGCAGGGGATGCTTCTTCCCTCTTCGATATTTTCGCCAAGAACGGAACTTACCGTTCCGCAGGCGACCAGAATCATCTTGACGTCCTGTTTTTCAAGAAAATCCATGCACTGCTTTGCGTATTCTTTTATAATATGCGGGCTTCTGCTTCCATAGGGAACTCTGCCCGTATCTCCGAAAAAGACTATGTCTTCTCCGGGAAGTATGCGTCTTAATTCCCTAACCGCCGTAAGGCCGCCAAGTCCGGAATCAAAAACGCCGATAGGTCTGTTATCCATAATTTCTCCTTTGTGCCCCTTGTTAAAATGGAGGCTTTAAGAAACAGCCAGTTCCAAAAGTCTGTCAATAAGCTGGGCATAGCTCATGCCGGTATCCATAATAAGCTTTGGATACATGGAAATATTGGTGAATCCCGGAAGGGTGTTCGGTTCGTTAAGAACGGTTTTTCCGGTTTCGCCGTCAATAAGAAAGTCAACTCTCGTAAGTCCGGCGCAGCCGAGGATCTTATAGGCTTTTTTTGCGGTTTCGCGGATCTCTTCCGCCTTTTCGTCAGAAATGCGGGCTTTAAGAAAAGTTTCGCTCTCGTCGTTATAATATTTTGCGTCATAGCTGTAAAATTCATCCGCCGGAACGATCTCTCCCGGTCCGCCGACCATAAGATCGTTGTTTCCGAGCACGGCGCATTCAACCTCAATGGGATTTTGAACCGCTTCTTCAATGATGATTTTATCGTCGTGCTCAAAAGCAAGATCCATTGCCTCTTTGAGCATCTCCGGAGATTTTACCTTGGAAATACCGACAGAAGAACCTGCATTTGCCGGTTTTACAAAAACCGGCCAGCCAAGTTCATGCTCAACGGCCTTTTCAGCACCGTTAAGGTCGGAAACACCCTTGATATAGGTCAGCCATTTTACCTGGGGAATGCCTGCGCCTTTAAGAAGAGTGTGGCAGACATCCTTATCCATGCAGGCGGCAGCCGCAAGCACCTTGCAGCCAACATAGGGAAGGCCCGCAATTTCAAGAAGGCCCTGCATGGTTCCGTCCTCGCCGTTTTTTCCGTGGAGAACCGGGAAAACAACGTCGATATAAAGTTCCTCCCAGCCGTTTTCGGTTTTTACCATGGCGCCATGGACGCTTCTGTCCGGGCAGATATATGCCTTTTTAAGGTTTTCGGTATCGGCATCCCATTCATGTGCGCGGACTTTTTCAATATCGCCTTCATAAAGATACCATTCGCCGGTTCTGGTGATTCCGAGAAGGACGGGGTCATATTTTTCCCTGTCAATATTTTCCCAAACGGAGGAAACGGACATGCAGGAAACATCATATTCGCTGGAAACTCCGCCGAAAATCAAAGCGGCAGTCTTTTTTGCCATTACATAAAACCTCTTTTCGGTTTGTTTTATAAGGCTCCCTTGGGTAAAGGGAGCTGTCTGCGAAGCAGACTAAGGGATTGTGATTCTATACGGTTAAAATTTTCCCGCAAGAGTTTCAAGAACACCCATATATGTTCCGGCGGGATCGCTTAAAAACTTTTCTTTTACCGCAAGGGCCTGTTCTCTTGTGGGCATGAAAAGCGAAAGATCCATAAGATCCGTTCCGATATCGGTAACTCTTATGTGGATCATAAAACCGTCCTCGGTTTTGGTTATAGAAACAAGATTTTCCTTTTCTATGCGGCGGCGCTGGATAATATTCTTTGCGCTTTTTGCGGATTTTTCTCTTACGGAAAGGGGAAGATCTCCCTCAAGGGCCTTTGCGGCGGATCTTCCTTTTTCGGTAACGGTATATACATTGATTCCGGAATCGGTTTTAATTGGGAGGACGCAGGCAGTTTCGCGCAGTTCCGCAAGCGCATCCGCAAATTCAAAATAGTTTGCGGTTCCGTCCTCAAGAATGGCTTCGGTCATTTCATCAAAGCTCATGGGTTCGCCGATTTCCGAAAGGATGTGGCAGATAAGTATTCTTATTTCTCTTCCTTCGGTAAGGCCGCCGGGTCTTATTCCCGCGGTAAAGGTTTCTTCCATTTTGCTCTTCCTTTCAAAACAGTTTCACAGAATAAATTTCACTGTAACATAAAACGCCGTCAATGCGTTCCGATTTCATAAGACTTATGCATCCGGCAGAAACCGGATTTTTCGGCAAAAGCCTTTCAGTATCCTCAAAACAAAAATCCCCGCTCGGCTTAAATTTTCTTGCAAGGGTTATATGGGGAACATATTCCCTCTCATCAAGTTCAAAACCAAGGCTTTTAAGCTTTTCAAAAACCTCTTTTTGAAGGGCGGAAAGTTTTTCGTTTTTTCGGATGCCCGCCCAGAATATCCCTTTTTCAAAAGTTCCGCAGCCGGAAACTTCATAATCAAAAGAAGGGAATTTTATATCATCAAGGGCGGTTTTTATCTCGTTTTCCCTTTCGGTTTCTCCGATGAAAACAAGGGTGAGATGTAAATTATCATAAAGGGTAAAATTTCCGGAGGAATGTTTTTCTGCCTCTTTTCCTGCGGAAAAAAGGGCTTTTTTTGTTTCTTCATCAAAACAAAGAGCGGTAAAAAGTCGCATTTTTTCCTCCCGTTTAACCCATAAACGGAGGGACTTTGGAAAAAAGCCCCTCCGCAAAAAGTATTTTATCAGTCGGTCTTAACGCATTTATGCGGGATCTCGTGCTTCTGGAAAAGCTGGCCGCAGCGGGTGCATTTCCATGCCCAGGGATGTTCGCCGGTAAATTCAAGGGGACCTTTGCAGTCGATATATTCCGGTTCGGCTGCTTTTGCTTCCTCTTTATGTTTCTGTTCGCCGGCTGCTTCGGCAATGCGCTGTTTTCTTTCCTCTGCGCGTTTGCGGTAAAATTCCGGGTCATAGGAAGTCATGCCTTCGCCGTCCATTTCGGGTTTTACCATATTATCCGGTTTGCGTTTTTCTTCGCGTACCGGAGGAACGTATTCGGTTACGGTATATTCTTCCTCTTCTTCCTCTTCGGGAGCGGGTTCTTCGGTAACAGCCTCTTCCTCGGCAGGTTCTTCGGTTTCTTCCTCGATTTCTTCCTCTGCGGGTTCCTCAACAACCTCTTCGATTACTTCCTCTTCGATGACGGGTTCTTCGATAACTTCTTCGATAACTTCCTCAACGGCGGGTTCTTCGATAACGGGCTCTTCCGGGGTAACGGGTTCCGGAGCTTTTTCGCGTTTCGGTGCAAAGGGGTTTACCCATTCTTCGTCCGGAACGGATTTATAGGGGTTCGGTGCGGGAACAGGTTCCGGCTGGGGTTCAGGGATGGGTTCCGGTCTTACGGGTTTATAGGGATTTACATAGGGTGCGGGTGCGGGTGCCGGTGCCGGAGCGGGCTGCTGGGGCATTGCATAAGGATTCTGCTGATACTGCATCTGCTGGGGCATGCCGTAAGGATTCTGCTGGAACTGGGGGTTCTGCTGATACTGCATCTGCTGCTGAGGCATTGCATAGGGATTCATATAGGGGTTCATATAGGGATTGGGAGCCATCTGCTGCATAGCGGCAACGCGCTGTGCAATAAGAGTTTCCATCTCGCCTCTGAATGCGGAAAGTTCCGCTTTAATGCTTTCTGCGGTGTCGTCTGCGATCTCTGCGCGAAGTTCGTCAAAACCTGCTTCGGTTTCTTCTCCTTCAGAAAGGGCAGCAAGCTGAACAGCGGTTTTTGCGGCAAGTCTTGCGTTGTTATAAACAAGCTCGATGTTTGCATCAAGGCTCATTCCGCCAGTCATCTCTTTAACAAGAGTGAGGAGGAAGGGAGTAAGCTCCTTGCCTTTGATGTTGTTTTCTTCCGCTTTTTTAACGGCGATTTCGATAGCTCTGTCCGCCATGCCGCGGCTCATTGCGTATTCCTTAGGAATGGGGTTGCCAACAAGCATACCGCCGTGGATGCCGAGATCAAGTTTTGCCTTGAATGCCGCGGCAAGTTCATTGGGGGTATTGATGCGGTAGTCAACGCCGAATCCGCTCTCTCTGCAATAGAATGCGGGAAGCTCGTCGGTGCCGTATCCGATTACCGGAACGCCCTTGGTTTCAAGATATTCAAGGGTAAGGCCGATGTCGAGAATGGATTTTGCGCCTGCGCAAACTACCATAACGTCGGTGCGGCCGAGTTCCTCAAGGTCTGCGGAAATGTCCATGGTGGTTTCTGCTCCGCGATGAACACCGCCGATGCCGCCGGTTGCAAAGATTTTAACTCCGGCCATGGCTGCGATGATCATGGTGGAAGCAACGGTGGTTGCGCCGTCCGCTTTCATTGCGGCAAGAATGGGAAGATCACGGCGGCTTGCCTTTGCGATTTTCTGGCCTTTTTTGCCGAAATATTCGATCTCTTCATCGGAAAGACCAACTTTGAATTTGCCTCCGATGATAGCGATAGTTGCGGGAACAGCTCCTTCGGAACGGATGATCCTTTCAACGTTTCTTGCGGTGTTTACGTTTTGGGGATAGGGCATTCCGTGGCTGATGATAGTGGATTCCAATGCGACGACGGGTTTTCCGCTTTCAAGGGCGGCTTTTACCTCCGGCGCAATATCAAGATACTTTGCGAGATTCATAGATAGTGGCTCCTCCTTTATAGGCGAACTTTTACATATATAATATAATAAAAATAAGGCGCTTTGTCAAATAATAATTGCACCCGCAGGAGAAAACGGGTATAATATTTTCGGAAAAACGTTTTTTACGGAGGCAAATATGAAAATTGCAAAAAATTTCAGTGAACTTATCGGCAACACCCCGATGCTCGAACTTTGCAGAATCGAAAAGGATGAAAACCTTTGCGCAAAAATATTTGCAAAACTCGAGGGTCTTAATCCGGGCGGAAGCATCAAAGACCGCGTTGCGTGCTCAATGATAGATGAAGCAGAGAAAAACGGCATGCTCAAGCCAAATTCTCTTATTATAGAGCCCACCAGCGGCAATACGGGAATCGGTCTTGCGGCTGTTGCGGCAGAAAGAGGATACCGCTGTATCATCATTATGCCGGATACTATGAGCATAGAACGAAGAGCCGTGCTCAAAGCTCTTGGTGCGGAACTTATCCTTATTGACGGCGCCCTCGGAATGACCGGATGCATCGCAAAAGCAAAGGAACTTTTGGAAGAAAACCCCGGCTCCTTTATGCCTGCCCAGTTTAAAAATCCGGCAAATCCCCTTGCCCATATAAACACAACCGGCCCGGAAATGGTGGACCAGATGGACGGAAAAATCGATATTTTTGTTGCCGGAAGCGGCACCGGCGGAACAGTCAGCGGCTGCGGAAGATATCTTAAGGATAATGTTCCCGGCGTAAAGATTGTTGCGGTCGAGCCGGCTGCCTCCCCTCTTTTAAGCGGAAAAGGCCCCGCCGCAAAACATAAAATCCAGGGCATCGGCCCAAACTATATCCCGGATAACGTTGATTTTGACGTTATCGACGAGGTTATCGGCGTTTCCAACGAGGATGCCTATGAATACGGCCGCATGATCGCCGCAAAAGAGGGCTATCTTGCGGGAATTTCCTCCGGTGCGGCTCTTTGTGCCGCGGTGGAACTTGCAAAACGCCCGGAAAACGCCGGCAAAAATATTGTCGTCATCTTCCCTGATACGGGCAACCGCTATCTTTCCGGCGACTATCTTGGATAAAAAATAATAAAAGAACGGCGGAAATTCCCGCCGTTCTTTTACTTTGTGTTATTTTTGAAATTCCTTAAACTCTTCAAGAAATTCTTTGTATTCTTCTTCTGTCCAATAAAATTCCAATTCCTTTTCCAAATAGTCTTTGGGTTTATCGAGCATAAAATTTTTTCCTATATCGTAACCAAAATGCAGCAGAACAGCTTCGGCAAATTCTCTGAAAAACATTCCTATTCCGGTTATGACATTTTCGTCGCAGATAATTCCTTTGTGAACAAAATTTTCTTTTTCAATAAAAGGTAATAATTCTGACATTTGCATAAAAAAGCCTGCGGTAAACTTTTTGCCTTTCAAAATCCCGGCTTTTGCAAGAAGCAAGGGTGAAGAAGAAATCGCCGCAAAAACAACATCTGTTCCGGCTCCGCTTTTAATAAAATCAATGAGTTCGTTATCAAAAAGAGCAGGAAGTGGGTTTATTGTTCCGGGAAGAATAATGCAGTCATAATCGGTAATAACCGTTTCTTCAGTTGTTTTTGACGGAAAAACTTTAAGGCCCTCTTCACTTCTGTATTCCTTGTTTTCGCTTGCGATAAAATCGATTTTTTCACCAAACCATACAGAAAGAACTGAAGTAAGGCAGGATATTTCCTGAATGGAAAAATCCGGATAAATCAAAACTGCAAATTTATTCATACATATACCCCCTTGCTCAAAATTCCGGATATACCCGTTCAAGGCCCTTTTCGTTCAGTTCATAGACCGTTTCACAAACTTCGCTGATGTATTTTCTGTCGTGGGAAACGCTGATGATAACTCCGCCGAAATTCTGCAAAACCTCTCTTATAGCCGGATTTGAAAGGGGCGAAAGATTTCTGGTGGGCTCGTCAAGAATAAGCACGTTGTAATCCCCAAGGGCCATTTTTGCAAAGAAAAGCTTTGCCTTCTGTCCGCCGGAAAGTTCCTTTGCCGGGTGGCTCATTTCGTCCGCAGTAAACTTTATGCTGCCGAGATAGGTGCGGATTTTTGTGCGCTCCTCCTTTGTTCCGCCCTTTGCCAAAAGTTCAACAGGGTTTTGCAAAAGGTCAAAACCTTCATCATAGTTCTGGGGCATATATGCCGCTTTTATATCCGTCCTTTCAAGAAGTTCCTCTGCTATTTTTCGCAGAAGAGTTGTTTTTCCGGCACCGTTTTTACCGATTATACAGATTTTCTCTCCGCCGGAAACCTCGAATTCAATATTTTTGCAAAGGCTTTTTTCACCGGCAAAAAGCTCCGGAATTTTAACGGAAAGCACCCGTTTTCCCCTTGGGACTTCCGCATTTTCGCCGAAACGGATAAAAATAGCGTCCTCGCTTTCGGGCATCTGGGTAAGATTTTCCTTTTCTTTTTCAAAGCGGCGGCCCATGGCTTTTACGGAATGCATCTTCTTTTTAAGAAGAGCGCCGCCGTGGGGGTCCTGTCTTGTAATGGATTCCTGCTGGTGGTCAACTTTTTGGTATATCTGGCGGTAGCGGTCCATTTTTTTGTCAAAATCCCGCTTTTCGCTTCTTGCCATCTGCTCCTGTTTTTCAAAACCGAGTATCCTCTCGTCAACGTACTGCCTATACGGAAGCCTTGCAACGGAGCATCTTGCGGCGGTTTTTCTTCGAAGCTGTTCCATGTGTATTACCATATTTGCGGTGCGCTCAAGAAGAGTTTCGTCATGAGAAATATAGAGCACCGGAAGGCCGCAGGTGTTTATAAAATTTTCGAGCCATTCAAGGGTTTCGATATCGATATCGTTCGAAGGCTCATCAAGCAAAAGGATATCCGGCCTTTTTGCAAGGACAGCCGCCATTCTTACCTTTACTTTTTCGCCGCCGGAAAGGGTTTTCATCTTCCGGTCGGAATCAAAAATCTCCGCCGGAATGCCGACTTCGCCGGCGATATCGTAAATTTCATAAGGATAAAGCTCACCAAAACCGTTTTCCGCACAAAACTGCGCAATGGTTTTTTCTTTGTCGGAATCATCCGTTTCCTGTGAAAGATAGCCGAAAACCGCGCCGTTTCTGATAATTTCGCCGGAATATTCGATATAGTTTTCAACAAGTTCAGGGTTAAAAATAAGCTTTAACAGGGTGGATTTTCCGTTTCCCTCTTCGCCTATAACTGCGGCTTTATCGCCCTCGTTTATAACGAAAGAGATATTTTCGCTGAGAATATGGGAATCCTTTGAGTGGTTCATGGAAAGATTTTTTATCTGGAGCATAAATTCCCTCCTTTTTTCGGGAACAAAAAAGTCTGCCTTCGGCAAAGCGAACGCAGACGGTTAAAAAGCTCGGTATATAAAAAGCGGCGCAGAAAAAATAAAACCGCTTTTTATTGCAAAGGGCTTTTTGTCAAATAAATCTGCGTTTTTCCGTAAGTAACTATGCCGCCGCTTTTAAAAGCCGTGGCTGCCGAAGGTTTTTCGGTTTATCATCTTACATAAAAAACGGATTTATTTGCGCATCTTTTCACCCTTTTCATATTTTATGGTTTAAATATATCACGCTTTAGGATAAAGGTCAATACCGCAGCAGGATACCCTCACATCCCTCAAGAACATCCTTATAGGTTGAAGCAAAATCCCCGCTGTACCATGGATCCGCAACTTCGCCGGGGCGGTTTGTAAAATCAAGAAGCATTTTTATCTTTCCCTCCGGGTCGCCGCCGGTTATGCGGAGCATATTGCGGATGTTCCAGTTATCCATGCCGATGAGAAGGTCGTAATATTCGTAATCCGAACGGGTCATCTGCCTTGCCCTTTTTTCGGAACAGTCTATGCCCTTTTTTGCAAGAAGCTTTTTTACAGGGGGATAGACCGGATTTCCGATGCCGTTCCATATTTCCTCGGTGCTTGTTGCGGCGGAGGAAATTTCAAATTCATATTCCCTGCCGGTTTTAAAAAGCAGGTCTTTCATAACAAATTCCGCCATGGGGCTTCGGCAGATGTTTCCGTGGCAGACGAAAAGTATCTTTATCATTAAAAAACTCCGTTCATTTTGTTCTTTCATCAGTATATATTGATTTTTGATCTCTGTCAAAGTATAATTCTTCAAAAATAGAGCGCAACTATCCACTGAAAACAAAAAAAGCCGCCCGAAAAGGGCGGCTTTTCTGCTGTTATATTATTCCGCTTTTTCGATTTTTTCAAGAAGGATTTTTTTGGTTTCCTCGCTTGCAAAACAGGCGTTTGCGCTGTTTCTTGCAATATCTTTGATTTCCTCGTCGGTAAGGCCGAATGCGGCGATAAGTTTTCTGAATTCGCTTTCAAGAGTAACGCCGGAAACAGTCATGTTGTCGGTGTTGACGGTAACTTTAACGCCGGCAGCCATAAGTTTTCTTATAGGATATTCTTCAATGCAGGGGAACATGCAGGTATGAAGGTTGCTGGTGGGGCAAAGTTCAAGGGTAATGCCCTCTTTAACGATTTTTTCGATAAGAGCGGGATCCTCAAGGCTGCGAACACCGTGGCCAAGGCGTTTTGTGCCGTATTCAAGTGCTTTATAAACACTTTCGGGGCCGGCAGCTTCGCCTGCGTGGATGGTATAGGGGATATCAAGCTCTTTTGCAAGTTCAAAAAGGTCGCCGAAGTTTTCGGTGGGGAAAAGCGCTTCCGCTCCGGCAATATCAACGGCGCAAACACCCTTGCCGATAAATTCTTTTGCGGCTTTAACGGTTTCGATATTTTCCTCGTGGTTGTCGTTTCCTCTCATGCAGCAGAGAATAAGCTGTGCGGAAAAATCGCTGCGGCCAAGGCCCTCAAGTGCGGCAAGAATAACTTCTCTCTGGGTAAGGCCTTTGTGGGTATGAAGCTGGGGCGCAAAGCGGATCTCCGCATGGATAAGGCCCTGTTCTTTAAGCTCTTCCATAAGGTTATAGACAGAAAGAGCGATAGCTTCCTTAGTCTGAAGAAGCTTTCCCGGGAAGGCAAATTTTTCAAGATATTCGGTAAGATCCTTACAGTCCTCGTTTACCCGGAGAAGTTTAAGAAGCTCCTCTTCGTTTTCGGGGATCTCAATATTCTGCAGTGCCGCAAGCTCCTTAACGGATTTTACGGAAAGGGAACCGTCAAGATGAAGGTGAAGATCAATAAGGCCGGGGGTTTTCATATTATTCATTTCTCCTTTGCGCTTTTATAATTAAAATATATCCCAAAACAAAGGATATTGCAAGGGAAAGACCAAAGGTTTATAATGTTTTTAATATTACACCCCTTTGTCAAAGGGGTGTCTGCAAAGCGGACGGGGGGATTCATTCTATTCGACACGCGTCTGCAAAAAATCCCTCAAAAAAAGAGGGATATTCTTCGGCGGAGGTGCTTTTTATGAAAAAACTCGGATTCATCGGTGCGGGAAACATGGGCGGCGCCCTTATTCTTGCGGCGGCACAGAGTGAACAGAAAAACGAAATACTTGTTGCGGATAAAATCGGTGAAAAAGCAAGGGAGCTTGCAGAAAAAACCGGCGCAAAATTCTGCGACAATATAACTGCTGCAAAAGAGGCGGACTACATATTCCTCGGCGTAAAACCCCAGATGCTCCGGGAGCTTATGGAGGAGATTTCTCCGGTTCTTGCTGAAAGAAAGGACAGATTTATCCTTGTTTCAATGCTTGCGGCATTCACCTGCGAACGTATCTGTGAAGCCGCCGGCGGAAAATATCCCGTCATCCGCATAATGCCCAACACCCCTGCCTCCATCGGTGAAGGAATGATTCTCTATACACCGAATGGAGATGTAACTCCGGAGGAAACGGAATATTTTATAAAATCCCTTGAAAAAGCCGGAAGATTTTCTCCCCTTGCGGAAAAACTTATTGATGCGGGCGCTTCCGTTGCAGGATGCGGACCGGCCTTTGTGGATCTTTTTGTTGAAGCCCTTGCGGACGGCGGCGTTGCCTGCGGACTTCCGAGAGCGCAGGCCATTGAGTTTGCCGCACAGATGACTGCCGGCGCCGCAAAACTTATTCTTGAAAGCAAAAAGCATCCGGGAAAACTCAAGGATGAGGTCTGTTCTCCCGGCGGAACGACCATTCAGGGCGTCCGCGCATTGGAAAACGGCGGGTTCCGCGCCGCAGTTATGGAAGCGGTCATCGCAGCATACGAAAAGAATTTTGAACTTTAATAAAAAATGAGCACGGAGGTTTTTCTCCGTGCTCAAATTTTTTACATGCCTCGTCTTTCGATAAAATCCATTGCTTTTGAGATAAGATTTTTATCGTTGCGGAAGGTTACGGCTTCATAGGCTTCGTGGATCTCCATCCACTGAAGTTCGGAAACCTCCTCTTCCTGGGGGTGAAGGGTGGATTCGTTAAGGGTGAATCCGATAAAATAAATGACCTGTTTTTTAACGTTGGGCTTTGGCGAATATTCAACTGCCTCACGGAAGCCTTCTCTTAAAAAAACGCGAAGGCCGGTTTCTTCGCGAATTTCGCGAAGGGCAGTTTCCATCTCGGTTTCACCGGCTTCCATATGGCCTTTTGGAAAGGACCAATGGCCGCCGCAGCGGTGTTTGAGCAAAAGAATGTGGGTCTCGCCGTCGTGCTCACGATAAATAAGGCCACCACAGGATTTTTCGTGCTTCATCTTCAAATTCTCCTATTTTGGCAAAACTTTCACTAATTACAATAATATCACCTTTGGACCTTTCATTCAAGTGTAAATAATGCAAATTTGGCCCTATAACCCAAAATATTTACAAAGTTTTTTATCAAATTTTGGTTTATTTCGTTTTATAAATTTTTGTTTACCTTGTTTTACAAAAGTGTTATACTTAAAGCGGAAAATAAAAACAGAAAAGAGATGTTTACAATGAAAAGAATAATTGCCTTGATGCTTGCGCTTATTATGGTTCTTTCCTTTGCCGCATGCTCCGACGATGAGGAAGCTCATGACCACGACCATGACCACGACCACGACCATACTGAAGGCCCCTCTGTTTCTGAAGGCGAAGAACAACCGGAAGAGGAACCGGAGAAAGACGTTCTTGCAAAACGCGGAACCGTTGCGGATAATATATATTCCAACGACGCTTTCGGCCTTGGTTTTGAAGCAGACACCGACTGGCTCTATTACAGTGATGAGGAAATAGCCGCAACCATGGGCATTGCCGCAGAAAAAATGCTCTCTCCCGAGGCGGCGGACCTTATCCAGGAAGCAACCATTATCTATGATATGTACTGCGTAAACCTTACCACCGGAAGCTCCGTAAACATTAACCACGAAAATATCGGCGCACTTTACGGAAGCATCATTGATGATGAATACTATCTTGAAATTTCCAAAACCCAGCTGGAGGCCCAGGCATCCGGCCTCGACCTTACCAGAAACGAGGTTGGAACCGCGGTTGTTGCCGGAGAGGAAGTTCCCTGCCTTTACGTTGAAATCAATTTTTCCGGCATGACGGTTTATGAAACCATTCTTGCAAAGAAAAGCGGAAACTGGATAAGCGTTATCACCGTTTCCGGAATGAGCGAAGAGGATGTTCTGGATACTCTTACCAGAGTTTCTCTTTGATAATTTTGAATAATATAAGAGGCTCCGCAAAAGCGGAGCCTTTTTGTTTTTGGAAAAAATTATTCGGTTACGCCGACGCTGGAGGTTTCCGGCATGGTGGAGCCGCCGTCAATTACGATGCCCTGGCCGGTGATGTAGCTGGATTCATCGGATGCAAGGAATGCGGCAAGTTCGCCAAGTTCCTCGATAGTTCCAAGGCGTCCCATGGGGATACCCGCTCCGATTCCTGCGATGACGCCTGCAGGGTCGTTTGCGTCGGATGCTTCCGCAATGCCTTCTACCATGGGGGTCATGATATATCCGGGCTGGATGGCGTTTACACGGATGCCGTAGGAAACCATTTCTGCCGCAAGTCCCTTTGTAAAGCCCATAAGAGCGGCTTTTGTTGTTGCATAGGCAACTTCTCCCGGATCCGCAACAAGGGGTCCTGTTACGGAAGAAAGGTTCACTATTGCGCCTTTTTTCTTTTCCATCATTATCGGAACAACAGCTTTTGCCATATTCCAGGAACCTTTGATATTGATATCAAAATGCGCGTCGCGAAGCTTATCGTCGGTATTCATAAAGGTATCGAGCCATGCGATACCCGCGTTGTTAACAAGAATATCAACAGTACCGTATTTTTCAAGAACGTCATCGACGCATTTTTTGATGGTATCGGTTTCGCGGATATCGCAGAGATAGCCGGAAACTTCATAGCCTTCTGCTTTAAGTTCCTCGGTAACTTCGTTTACCTTTTCGCTGTAGTCAAAAATCGCGACCTTTGCGCCGTATTTGAGAAAAACTTTTACTATGCCAAGGCCGTTGCCCATAGCTCCGCCGGTTACGATTGCAACTTTGTTTTCAAGTTTCATATAAAAACTCTCCCTTAAAAATAATATACATTTATTATAGTATATCCGGAAAGCTTTGTAAAGAAATTAACAGAAAACCGCCAGCTCTTTTATGAAATCTGTTCCGAACTTTGGAAAAACCGCAAGTTCCAGCGAAGCAAAAATAAGTTTTGCGGCCCTTTTTATCAGGGCTTCGCCCTCTGTTGGAACAACAAAAGATTTTTCGTCCCGGTATGCGGAAACTGTCGGCGTTCCGACGGCTATTACCGGAAGACCCATACTTTCTTTTGTTATAGGACTTTTTGCTCTTCCTGCACCGGAACCGGGCAATATGCCGGCATCTGAAAGCTGGACTGTTTTGCAGATATGCGAAATATCATTTGACGCAAGAGAATCTATCGCCACTATTGCGGAGGGATTCAGTGCCTCTGCCGCAGCTTTTATAAGAACGGCCGGGTCCGCTCCTGTTTTACCCTCAACTCCCGGAACCAAGGAAAACAGCCTTCTTTCAAAAAACTCTCCGCAAAAAAGCATTTTTGCAGAGAGAGGACCGAGGGAATCCGCCGCAAGGGATTCGTTCCCTATACCCACCGCGAGGATATCGCCTTTTTCCGGCAGCATACGGCAAAGTTCATGGGCTATTGCAGAAACCTCTTCATCAAAATTATCAAAGGGGTTTTTGATAAAATCCGATTCCACCGTTACATAGCGGCCCTTTGGTTTTCCGATAAGATTTTCATCCGCCTTTGTTTTTATAAGGACTTCGGTTATTTCTGTTTTTCCATACAGGAAATTTTTCACATCTGCATAGGGGGAGGAAAAACCGTCAATTATTTCTTTTGCAAGGTCGGTTTTTATTGACATTTGGGTATCTCCTTTGATATAATAGCTAAGTACCGGTATTTTGCAGACCGTGTTAATGCAAAGCCCGGCTTATTTTGGTCTGTCCATAAAATTTTTGTGATTATAAGGCCAAAAACCCTTGACAGAACGGATTATTTCGTGTAAGATGTTTATTTGTGAATGTATCCGATAAACGAAGGAGGTGTAGCAAATGCCGAACATTAAATCTGCAAAAAAGAGAGTTAAGGTTATCGCAACCAAAACCGCTCGCAACAAAGCAATCAAAACCAACCTTAAAACCAACATCAAAAAGCTGAGATCGCA
>JAFSDS010000080.1 GCA_017436125.1 Oscillospiraceae bacterium
ATGCGCCCAATCGCTTTTTATCTCCATTCGAGCACTGTTATACTGCTCTTTCGCAAACAAAAAAGACATCCTTTCGGATGTCTTTTTTGTTTTTCTGAATAAGACTCGAACCCTCGGAAGAGACGAAGGCGATCAGAAAACGATTCTGTGAATCGTTTTCCGCCGGAGAGATTTGCGAGTGTAAACGAAGCGACCGGAAATTTTTGTTTCAGCCGGAATTTTGTTGACGAGCAAGTGCCGAGCAAATCAATAAGTTTTTGCGAAGCAAAAGCTTAATTCGAGTCCCTCCTTCTCCGCCAAAAAAGAACGACAAACTTTTTGTTTGTCGTTCTTTTTTTTCGGCGAAAACTTATAACTTTGTGGTATAATCTTTTCGATAAATAAGAATTTGCGGATGAGTTCATATATCTTTGTAATTTTTGCAACGCAACCTGAAGTTTACATTTGGAAACGGCAAATTGGTGGTATGTTTTTGCTGAGTGTTCTATAATTCAAGCAACACAGCGTTAAAAAAATAAGGAGAAATATTATGACATTTGGTGAAAAGCTATCAAAATTAAGAAAAGAATACAACTATACACAGGAACAGCTTGCCGACATATTCGGCGTTTCCCGTCAGACGGTAAGTAAATGGGAGTCGGATATTGCATATCCCGAAACCGATAAACTGATAAAAATCGGAAAGCTGTTTGAATGTTCGATGGATTATCTTCTCAATGAGGATATTACCGAAAAGCAAGGTTTACAGCCTGTTGAAAAAGAAAGCATTTTGGATAAACTGAAATTGCAGATTCACGAACGCAAAAGCGAAAAAATGATTTTCGGTATGCCGCTTTATCATATCGGAAGAAACGCACACGGATTCTTTGCAATAGGAATAAAAGCCAGCGGAGTATTTTCCTTCGGTCTGCTTTCACGGGGTGTTTTCTCGTTCGGCACGCTCTCGCTTGGAGTTGTTTCAATAGGTCTTTTATCACTTGGTCTGATTGCGGCAGGTGTGTTCTCGGCCGGACTTCTTGCTGTTGGTTCCATTGCTCTCGGTTTGTTTGCTACGGGAGCAATCAGCGCAGGACTCTTATCCTTCGGTGCGCTCTCGGTTGGCTGTTTCTCATCAGGTGCACTTGCTATTGGTAAATATATTGCCGTTGGCGACCACGCCCATGCTATGATTGCTATCGGTCAGACCGTGGCAGACGGAAGTGTTTACAGCCACATCGGAGATTTGAATACAGCAGATATTCCAAAAATTGTGCAGTGGCTTGATGGCAATGTTCCGTCCTGGCTCGGTCTTGCAAAAGAGATTTTTAAATTTTATATTCAATAAATTCCAATTTATCGAGCAGTTGTGATCCATGAATATACCTCCTTCCGTCACTTCGACGAAGGGGAGGCCTTTATATCCCAAATCAGTCCAAAAGGTAAAAGGGAGCTTTTTTCTTGCAAATCATTTTGACAGAATATATAATATCTGTAAAATCGTTTTTAAGGAGAATCAATATGCCCGACCTTAAAATATCCGAAATGCTTGAAATGCAAAAAGAGCTTTTTGAACCTCATAAAGATAAATGGCCCTCCCATAGAACCGGAAGCCGGAAGAAATTTTCTTCTTTTTATGGTTGAAGAAATGGGCGAAGCCATTGCGATCATAAAGAAAAAAGGCGACAGAGCGATAATGGACGATGCATCTGTTCGCGGGGCATTCTGCGAAGAAATGGCGGATGTTCTTATGTATTATAATGACACTCTTCTTCGCTACGGAATAACCACGGAAGAAATATCAAAAGCTTATCTTGAAAAACACGCAAAGAACATGGGCCGGGATTATCAGGCGGAATATGAAAACAAATATAAAAAAGACTGATTATTAAAAAGCGAAGCATTGCTTCGCTTTTTTATTTTCATAAATTTACTTTTTCCGGAATATAAATTATCCATAAAAAATTATGGAGGAAAAACAAATGACGGAATATCTTCCCGAAGGCTATCTTATAGATTCCCCGAAAAACAAACATATTTTTTCAAGCATCGAAAACATAAAAGAGGCACAGAAAAACGGCACTGTTCTTGAAACAAAAGCCCTTGTTTGCAGCGCGGAGCACGACCTTATCCTCAACCTTGGCCCCATAAAAGGCATTATTCCCCGGTGCGAGGGCGCCATTGGCATTGAAAGCGGCGAAACAAGGGATATCGCCATTATATCAAGAGTCGGAAAGCCGGTTTGTTTTATCATAACCGGCTTTGAAAAGGATAAAAACGGCCGCACCGTTGCCGTTTGTTCAAGAAGAGCTGTGCAGGAGGAATGCACAAAAAACTATCTTGATAAGCTTGTTCCCGGCGACGTTATCCCCGCCGTTATCACACATATGGAAAACTTCGGCTGTTTTGCGGATATAGGATGCGGGATATCCTCGCTTCTTCCCATAGACAGCATAAGCGTTTCACGCATAAGCCACCCGGCAGACCGTTTTTACAGCGGCCAGCAGATCTTTGCCGTTGTTTCCGCAAGGGACGAAGCCGGACGCATCTGTCTTTCCCATAAAGAACTTCTCGGAACATGGGAAGAAAACGCAGAAAACTTTTCCCCGGGCGAAACAGTTGGCGGAATAATCCGTTCCATCGAGGATTACGGCGTTTTTGTGGAGCTTGCGCCAAACCTTGCGGGCCTTGCGGAAAGCTGTTCAAAACTTTATCCGGGCCAGCAGGCATCCGTATATATAAAAAGCCTTATCCCCGATAAAATGAAGATAAAACTTATCATTGTTGACGCTTTTGATGCTCCCGCAAGGCCGAAAGCTCCCGAATATTTCATCACAAAAGGCCATATTGAACGGTGGCAGTATTCTCCGGAAGGCTGTCCCAAAAACGTTTCGACCGTTTTCAGCCGATGACTACCACTCCGGAATAATCACTTTTTCTTTCCGTATCAAAGCCCTTTTTTCCGCAGTTTCTGCTTATCATTGCCATGATTTCCGCAACCTTTTCTTCCCAAAAACCGTTTCCGTTATAACAGATATTTACGCCGGAAACAGTTTTTCCGTTATAATATTTTCCGTTTTCGGAAAGGTAATGCTCCGCAATTTTTGATGCGACAAAATCAATGCATTCCGCCTTTGTCAAAAAATCCTTTCCGCTCCAGCCGAAAATATTGTTTTGTCGAAAACAGCTTTTTCCCCATCCGGATTCCAGCGCTGCCACAGAAGCAAGAAAAACGGCGTTCACTCCGTATTTTTCTTCCGCAAGAATAAAATCTTTTGCAAGGGGCAAAAGTTCATCCCGAAGTCCTGCGGAAAGTTCTTTTTCCGAAAGTCCGCTTTGCACCGTAAGATCAAGACTTTTTGCCTCTTCCTCAGTCATGGCAAAAACGCTCTGTCTTAAAAACAAAGCGGATATCAAAAGCAAAAGCGCTATGGTTTTTTTCATAATAAAAGCTCCGTTCATTTTTCTTTTTTGCTTTGAAGCAACCAAAGCATTGGAAAAAAACGGAGCTTTTATTCATTTTTTGGTATTCAGCAAAGAATCGGCTGAAGCTGTTTTCCCAAAAGGGCCGCCTCTATGGCTTCTTCGCTTTTCTCAAAATGTGCAACAACGGAAGCAGGCTTTTTTATGTGGTCATCCTGACCCATGGGCACAAAAAATACATTTTTTGCGTTCATAAGTTTTCCTATATTCTGTGCGGAAGCGCCCAGGGCATCGTTCGTTGAAACCGCGATAACAAGAGGTCTTCCGTTCC
>JAFSDS010000081.1 GCA_017436125.1 Oscillospiraceae bacterium
TACGGATTTCAAAACCCTCGCATTCTGCCGCTTCGAGAACGGTTGCGGTTACCATTTCGCCAAGGTTATCTCCCTGACGGAAAATGGGGCAGCGAATGCCGCGGGATACGGTACCAACTTTTCTGGTGTTTGCCATAAAAATACAGATCCTTTCTATATAAAGACTTTTTTAATGAAATAAATTGCAAAAAAGTCCCTTTTTGCTTTTATTGAAACAAAAAGCATTATTTACAACAGAATATTATACATAAAGATATTATTTTCTGCAAGATGTTTTTTATAATTTCAAAAACAAAGTTTTATATTTTTTTGTGTTTTTATTTCCAAATCAAAAAAAGGCGGAAAAAATCCGCCAGTTTTTTTATCAGATTATTTTTTTCAAAAGTTCTTCCGGTTCTATTCCGTAAAGCTTTGCAATAGCAATAAGGTTTGTTGTGCTCGGTTCCGAAGTTCCGTTTTCCCATTTTGAAACTGCCTGGCGGGAAACGCCAAGGCTTTCCGCAACAAATTCCTGGGTCATATTGCGCTCTGTACGAAGTTCCTTTAAAGTTTCTCCAAGCGTCTTGCGAATTTCCTCCTGCTGGGGTGTAACGGGTTCCGAAGGAACATAAGCCGGATTGTTCTTTCGGCTCTTTTTTACCGCAACAACTATAATAACAATTACAGCGGCAACAGCTATTAAAGAAAGCAAAAATCCAAGTGCAAAGAAAATAATCAACCTTGAACTTATTACGCTCATAAAAAATCTCTCCTTTCATTGCGGAGATTATATCACAGAAAAGCCGGTTGCGCCACCAACTTTCGCGCAACCGAAGCGCAACTTTCGGTTGCGGAAGATGAATTATTCAAGGACCTGATATTTTTCGGCTTTATGAAGGATTTTTACGTCAACAAGAGCATCAACAAGGGTTCCGTTTTCGGTATATTCCTCGCGGAATATTTTTCCGCTTTCGCGGATCTCCGCCGCAAAGCCTCCGTCCGCATAGGGAATAAGAAGTTCCATGCGTATCTGGCTGGGCGGAAGCATTTTTGCAAGCTTTTTGAGCATCTCATCAATGCCGTATCCTGTTGCTGCGGAAATAAGCACGCAGTCATCAGTGCATATAGGCAGTTCTCCCTCGATAAGATCGCATTTGTTGAGCACGTTGAGCACGGGGCTTTTATCCGCTTTAAGGCTGTGAAGAAGTTCAAGAGTGACTTCCGTCTGGGAATCCGCCTCTCCGGAAGAAATATCGCAGACGTTGAGCAAGATATCCGCCTGGACCGTTTCCTCAAGGGTGGATTTGAACGCTTCAACAAGGTGATGCGGAAGGCGGCGGACAAATCCGACGGTATCAACGAGCATGATGCTTCTTCCGTCCGGAAGTTCAAGGGCTCTTGCGGTGGGGTCAAGGGTTGCAAAAAGCTTATCCTCCGAAAGAACTCCCGCATTTGTAAGGCGGTTGAGCAGGGTGGATTTTCCCGCGTTGGTATATCCGATTATTGCGGCGGTTATGACGCCTTCCTTTTTTCTTCTTGAACGGATAAGTTCGCGGTTTGCGGAAAGTTCTTCCAGCTTGTGCTCAAGGGTCTCGATGCGCCTTCTGATATGGCGGCGGTCACTCTCAAGTTTTGATTCACCGGGGCCTCTGGTACCGATTCCGCCGCCAAGACGGGAAAGGTTTTTGCCCATTCCTTCAAGACGCGGAAGGCGGTATTTATACTGTGCAAGCTCTACCTGAAGGCGGCCCGCTCTTGTTTGAGCACGGGCGGCAAAAATATCGAGTATGAGCATGGTGCGGTCAATAACTCCAAGGTCGGTGGCTTCCTCAAGGTTGCGGATGTTTGCTGCGGTAAGTTCGTGGTCAAAAATAAGGATATCTGCGTCGCTGTTTTCCGCAAGTTCCCTTATTTCCTCTATCTTTCCGCGGCCGATGATCGTCGCTCTGTCATAGTCCTTGCGTACCTGGATAACTTTTGCAGCAACTTCCGCGCCTGCGCTTTTTGCAAGTTCCTCAAGTTCGTCTATGGAAACTTCCGCATCCCATTCGCCGCAGTCCGCCGCAACAAGTATTGCGCGCTGGGGTTTTGCTTCGTTTTCGATTTCTATCATTGGTTTCTCCTTAAAAAATCACCCGCCGCAAAACGGCGGGTGCTGTCTGTTTATCTGAGATAGGTTATAACTTCTTCGAGAGGTTTGCGTTTTTTCTCTCGCTGTTCATCCGCCGGATATCCCATTGCGATAACAAGAGCGATGGATTTATGGCTTGGAATGCGGAAGCTTGCCTTAAGTTTTTCTTCGTTGAAAACGCCAAGGATGCAGGTTCCAAGGCCGAGTTCCGTTGCTTCAAGGCAGAAGTTTTCGATGGCAAGGCCGATGTCATACTGGCGGAAATCGCGTTTTCTTGCTTCGGAATTTGCCGCAGGGATTTCTGCGTGTTCCTGGGTGATGATAACAAAAGCTTTTGCTTCGCTTACCCATTTATTTACTTTTTCGCCTTTGCAGTATTCTGCGGCAACGGCAACTGCTTCCGGTGCGTGTGCAACATAAAAATGATAGGGCTGGGTATTGCATGCGGAAGGAGCAAGGCAGGCTGCATTGATGCAGGAAACGATTTTTTCTGCCTCCACCGGTTTATCGGAATAATGTCTGCAGCTCTGGCGCTGTTTCATAAGTTTGATAAGTTCAGTCATGTAATATCAATCCTTTCGTTTATCGCTGTTTAATATTATACCGCCAAAAAGATCAAAACTCAAGGCTTTTATACGTCAAGAGAAATTGGTCTTATAAATCTTGCGTAGTTGTTGGCAAGGTCGGAGTAATACACAAAGCATGCGGGGCTGTTTTGTGCCAAAAGCATTTTTTCGCTGTCAGCAACAATAAGAGCATGGGTATATTTATCCTCTTCCTCACAGGCATAGGAACCGATATTTACTATATCGCCGTTTTGTGCCATGTTTACATTATTGAAACAGATGATATCAAGCTTACAGCTTTCTGTTTTAGTCCATTCCCAAAAGCGGCTTACGCTTGCCCAGGCGATGGTTCCGCCAACTTTTCCGCAATACCATTTTCCGGTCATGCCGCCAAAGTTTTTCGGAGTTTCGCCCTCTTCCTTAAATCCGGACCAGATACACTGGGAAGCAAAGTTCATACAGTTTCCGTACCAGTCGCCTACGAAATAAAAATTTTTGTTGCGGCTTTCGCAATATTCAAGGGCATAATCCTTTGCCGCTTCGCCATTATAAAGGCGGCCTTTTTCCGGCTGTTCAAAAACCAATTCCCCGCCGTTCAAAAACTCCTCTTTAAGAAGAGCCTGCATTTCTTTTTCCGTCATAGCCGATACCGGAAGGTCATTCTGGAATTTTCCTTCCGAACCGGGAAAATAGTGATAAGCTATTTTATACTGTCCCTCTTCCTCGGTGATTATAACGGTATGCTGGGAATTAAGGGCAAAAATCGGAGGATAGGCCCTACCCTCTTCGCCCTTTATTACAAAATGAAGGGCAACGGCATTTTCCCCAAAGTCTTTCATCCTTACATAATCCATTCTTTCATCATCAAGGTCGCGCTTTTTTATGTATTCTATTTCATAGTCAAAACGCTCTGTTTCAACATAGCAGTAATCATTTTCCGCAATAAGCCTTCTTCTCATAGCAAGAAGACTGTTCCAGTTCAGCACGTTTTCCATCATTTCAAATTCAAGGTCGATAATGGGAGAAATATCCACCGGAAGCATGGCGATATAGGAATCATAAAGGGCGGAAAAATAGCGCATTACCGCAACCTTGGGCGAAGATCTTTTCGGCGCAACAAATATGACTTCTTTTGGCTCTTCCTCTGTTTTTTCTTCCTGCTTTATCATCTGCTCATCGGATATTTTTTCCGCTTCCGCTTTTGAAAAATCCGTTGCCGCTTCTGCCCTGACACAGCCGCAAAGCATTAAGAGCGCAAGAAAAAGGGCAAGTATCCGCAAAAAACTCTCCTCTTTTCATAAAAAACAATCTTTGCCCATTATATTATTAAACACGAATTTTGTAAATATCTGTATATTTTTGAAACAAAAAAAGACGCTTTTATTTTAAAAAGCGTCTTTTTTATCATATTAAAGAAGGGGAGCAAAAACTTTTATGATGAAGGAAAGATATTTAAGTTTCGGGTTGTTCTTCCAAATCGTTTCTTTTGTTATCTTTCTGCATTTTTTCAGCGTTTCCTGAAAATCCTTTTCAACATCCTCTATTCCGGAAGTTTTATAGCAGTATGCCGCACATTCAAAATGATGGTAGAGGCTTCGGTAATCGAGGTTTATGGTTCCAACAACGCCTTCCGTATCATCCGCAACAAATGATTTTGCATGGATAAAGCCCGGGTCATACTCATAGATATTTACCCCCGCATCAAGAAGGACCTCATAATGGCTTTTTGCAAGGGCATAGGCCGCAAGCTTATCCGGAACACCCGGAAGAATGATGCTTACTTCAACTCCCCGCTCCGCGGCAAATTTTATAGCCGTTTCCATTTCTCCGTCAAGAATGAGATACGGCGTCATAATATGGACATAGCGCTTTGAACGGTTGAGTATATCCATATATACCATTTCGCCGACTTTGTCCCTGTCAAGAGGGTTGTCACCGTATGGTATAACATATCCTTTTGCGTCCTCCGGTGCAAGGCTCGGGAATTTTATAAACCGGTCGTATTCCGGCTCTTTTTCATCGATATTCCACATCTGGAGGAACAGAAGGGTAAAGGATTTTACCGCCCTTCCCCGGAGCATGACTCCGGTATCCTTCCAATGGCCGTGAACTGCGGTTTTGTTTATATAACGGTCCGCAAAATTTATTCCGCCGGTAAAAGCAATATTTCCGTCGATAACCATTATTTTTCTGTGGTCGCGATAGTTATAATGGGTGGAAATAAACGGAGTGAGCGGAGCAAAAACCTTGCATTTTATTCCGAGTTTTTCAAGTCTTTCCGGATAATCCCTCGGCAGAGTCAGAAACTCGTTTGTTCCGTCATACATTACCCTTACGTCAACACCCTGTTTTACCTTTTCCGCAAGTATCTCCAGTACCTTGCCCCACATTATGCCTTCATCAATGATAAAATATTCGAGAAAGATAAAATGCCTTGCCTTTTTAAGCTGGTTAAGTACCTCATCAAACATATCCTCGCCGATATGAAGATACGAAACCTCGGTTTTATCATATACCGGAAAGCAGCCGGTGCGCTGAAGATAATGGGCAATGGATGCGGCGCCGGGATCCTCTTTTATAAAATTTTCAAGAACCTGTTTTTCCTGCGGTATCTTATCTTCCGTGGAATCCACGATATCCCTTATCCTGTCGCGGAAGGCCCTGTGTCCGACTTCAAATTCCGTATAGAAAAACAAAAGCGAACCAAAAACCGGAACAGCCATTACAAGTATTATCCAGGTGAGCTTTGCTGTCGGGTCGATACGGGTATTAAGAATATAAAATGAAACACAAAGGGAAATAATAACTCCGCCGAAGAAAAGCTGTGACATAAACGAATGGAACCATCCGAAAGTCAAAAAAAGCACCGCCAGCTGGAGCGCAAAAAGAAGGATGATTATTCCAAAACGGCTGAAAATAGCATGTATAAGCCCTTTCTGGCCCTTTTTCAAAAGATGGAGACCGGTATCCTTTATGCTTTTTTTCTCCATTTTTTCATCCTCCTTTCGTTTTGATAAAAACAGTATAAACCCAAAATTTGTCTGTGTAAAGTAAACATTCGGTGAACAAG
The DNA here is from genome assembly GCA_017436125.1 of Oscillospiraceae bacterium. Classification (GTDB taxonomy): domain Bacteria; phylum Bacillota; class Clostridia; order Oscillospirales; family Ruminococcaceae; genus UMGS1668. The sequence goes on from JAFSDS010000081.1 coordinate 5,747, forward strand.
TTTTATTATGGACAAAAATAAGGCACCGAAAAACAGCGCCTTATCAAAACTTATTCTTCTTTATATTCTATGCCGAGAGAACCGCACATGATTTTTCTTGCCTTTTCGCAAAGTTCCGCGGTGGTCGAAGAGGCAACTTCTTCTGCCGGGATAACTTCGCAGATGCGAAGGGTTATATCCGTTCTTTTCCAAGGGGCGTTTTTATGAACATGATTTGTGTTGTCAACGGTTGTTATAACAAGGGGAGCGCCGCTTTTTGTTGCGATCTTAAAAGAGCCCGCATGGAACGGAAGCATCTCGCCGTCCCTTGCCCTTGTTCCCTCCGGATAGATAGCCATGGAACATTCGTCTCTTTTTATGTTATCCACCGCGGCGTTTATCGACTTAACGGCGTTGCGCGGATTTTCCCTGTCTATGGGAATACAGCAGATGGTATGCATAAGCCTTCCGATAACGGGAAGATGCATATTTTCCGGCTTTGTGATAAATCCTATCTCGTATTTTCCGAGAAATGCAACGGTGGTCATGGGGTCGAACATGGCTTTATGGTTCTGTATAAGAACAAAGCGTCCGTCCGGGATCTTTTCTTCGCCCTCAACGGTAACTTTTACGTTGCAGGCTTCAAGCGCAAGCCTTAAAGTCCATCCTATCACCTTGTTGTTAAACTTATTGAATTTTTCGTTTGGATTTTTGATATCCGCACGAAATGCCAGCACAAGAAGAAATGCAACAAAGCAAAGAGCGGAAAGAAGGGTGTAATCAAAAGCATAAAAAAGCCCGTCAAAAATAATATCCGTTCCGGTTATCCCCCGAATCCATACGGTAACGGCCGCAAGGATAACTCCGATGATCGGGAAAATTATAAGCATATTTTACCTCTTAAATAAATCTGTATTCCCCATCGTTTTCCATGGAAAGTGTCTTTCCATAGAAGCAGGCAAGGGCTTTTACATAATATTCGGTATCCTTTGCGCCGGCGGTTTCATAGGAAGAATGCATCGCAAGCTGGGGAAGACCGATATCAACGGTGTTGAGAGAAACCTGGGTGTTGGCAATATTTCCAAGGGTGGATCCGCCGGGCATGTCAGCGCGGTTTGCATAGCGCTGGAAGGGAACGCCCGCTTCCTCACATACAAGGCCGAAAATGGCAGCGGAAACAGCATCGGAAGTATAGCGCTGGTTTGCGTTATATTTGATAACAATACCTTTGTTCATATAAACCGCGTGGTTTCTGTCCTGATATTCCGGGTGGTTGGGATGCACCGCGTGGGCGTTATCACAGGAGAGCAAAAAGCTGTTTGCAACTTTTGCGTAGTGCTCACCGGAGGAAAGGCCAAGTCCCTCGCTGATGCGTTCAATAACCGCCGCAAGGAAGGTGGATGCGGCGCCCTGTTTTGTCTGGCTGCCGACTTCCTCATTATCAAAAAGGCAGTAAACCGGAAGATTTTCCGCCTTTTTTGCAGTGATAAATGCTTCGAGTGCGCCGAATGCGCACTGAAGATCATCAAGACGGGGTGCGGAAATAAAGCCGTTCCATTCTGTTCCGCGCTGGGGGTTATATACAACAAGGTCGGTGGTGAGGATATCCTTTTCCTCACATCCGGCAGTTTCCGCGATGAGTTTTCTGAATGAGCCTTTTCCCTCGCCTTCGGCAAAAAGCGGAAGCATATCAACAGCCGGGTTATAGGACATATTGTCGTTTGCGTTGCGGTTCATGTGGATAGCAACATTGGGAATAACCGTGCAGGGCTTTTTTGTATCAACAAGGCGGACGGAAATACCCTTTTCGGTGCGGACGGTTATTCTTCCCGCAACAGCAAGAGGTCTGTCGAGCCAGGTGGAACAAAGCATTCCGCCGTATTTTTCAGTGGAAAGGCGAACGTAATATTTTTCCGCAAGTTCCGCATTTTCCTTTATTTTAAAACAGGGGCTGTCGCAATGAGAAGCGGTCATCATAAAACCGGAAAAATCCCCTTCCGGAATGCGGAAAGCGATAACGGAAGAACCGTTTCTTGTTACGTAATATCCTTTGCCTTTTTCAAGATCCCATTTTCCGCTTTCGCAAAGTTCAAGATATCCTTTTTCTTCAAGGCTTTCGCAAACGTTTGCAACAGCATGGAAAGGAGTCGGGCTTTTTTCTATAAAATCAAAAAGTTTCTTGTTCACGGAAACATCTCCTTATTTATATAAAATACAATATACATTATAACTTTTCATCCGGTTTTGCGCAAGTGGCACCGGAAAACATGATATCCGCCGGAGAAGGCTCTTGGCCGAAAATTTCCGAAACCGGATTTTTCGTTCCAAGAAGGTAATCCTCTTCCGCCGCAAGAGGAATAAAGAGAGAAACCTCCGTTCCCTTTCCCAATGCCGATAAAATCTTTATTCTTCCGCCGTTTTCAACTGTAAAATGTCTTGCCATACAAAGCCCGAGCCCAAGGCCGTTTCTTCCTCTTTTTTCAGAGAAAAGCGGCTCACAGCAGCGAGAAAGAGTTTCTTCACCCATTCCGATACCATAATCCGCAACGGTTACCTTTGCGAATTTTGACGTTTTTGAAACGGATACTTTTATCTTTGTTCCCTCAAAGGAATTTTCAAATGCATTGAGCAATACATTAAGAAAAGCAAAAACAAAACGCTCTTCGTCGATTTTAACAAATATCCTTAAACCCGGTATCTTCCGGATTATCGGGATACCGCATTTTTCGGTATAGACTTCTGCCTTGCAGCAGACATGCGAAACAATGTCGCATATATCCTCAACAGCAGCTTTTATCTCATAAGTTCCGGCCAGCACAGAGCAATATTCATTTATTGCATAGCCTGTTTTAAGTATTTCAAGGCCCTTTTCTTTTATTTCACCGGAAATATCTTCATATTCCGCCGGAAGCTTTATTGTTTCTGCAAGCTGTCTGTTTACCGCATCCGAAAGCTGTCTTTTTGCTGCAAGGGAAAGTTTTTCCATATCCGCCGCAGAAACATTTTTGCTTTTTCTAAGCCTTTTATTCTCCATACAATGCAATCCTTTTCAAATTTATACAAATATAATAGCAAGCCCCTTTTTGTTTTACAAGGGTTTTTGACAAATTGAACAAAACGGCTTTTTTAAAAAAGTTTTTTTAGTTATGCTTTGCAGAATAATCAAAAACCACTTGTTAATGTTAAAAAAATATTATAAAATGATATCTGTAAAAAATTGATTTTATGGAGGTTATCCCAAATGATCAGAATTGGTATCAATGGCTTCGGCCGTATCGGCAGACTTGTTTTCCGCATTGCGGCAGCACAGCCCGAAAAATTTGAAATTGTTGCAGTAAACGATCCTTTCATCGATCCCGACTACATGGCTTACATGGCAAAATATGATACTGCACAGGGCAGATTCAACGGCGAAATTTCCGAAAAAGACGGCAAACTTGTTGTTAACGGCAAAGAAGTTAAAGTTTACGGATTCAAAAATCCCGAAGAAATTCCCTGGGGCGAAGACGGCGTTGAATACGTTATCGAAGCAACCGGCGTTTTCAAAGAAGTTGACACCTGCCAGGCTCACCTTAAAGCAGGCGCAAGAAAAGTTGTTATCACCGCTCCTTCCAAAACCGCTCCTATGTTCGTAATGGGCGTTAACAACAACACCTATTCCAGCGACATGACCA
>JAFSDS010000008.1 GCA_017436125.1 Oscillospiraceae bacterium
CCTCCGGGCGCAAGAATGAGAGTTGCTCTCACCGGTCTTACCATGGCGGAACATTTCCGTGATGAAGAGGGCCAGGACGTTCTTCTCTTTATCGACAACATCTTCCGTTTCACCCAGGCAGGTTCCGAAGTTTCCGCACTTCTCGGACGTATGCCTTCCGCAGTTGGTTACCAGCCCACCCTTGCGACCGAGATGGGTGCTCTTCAGGAACGTATCACTTCTACCCAGAAGGGCTCCATCACTTCCGTACAGGCTGTTTATGTTCCTGCGGATGACCTTACTGACCCTGCTCCGGCAACCACCTTTGCGCACCTTGACGCAACCACCGTTCTTTCCCGTTCCATCGCAGAAAAGGGTATTTATCCGGCAGTTGACCCGCTGGATTCCACTTCCCGTATTCTCGACCCGAACGTAGTCGGTCAGGAGCATTATAAAACCGCCCGTGCCGTTCAGGAGATCCTTCAGAAATATAAGGAGCTCCAGGATATCATCGCTATCCTCGGTATGGACGAACTTTCCGAAGACCAGAAGCTTATCGTTTCCCGTGCAAGAAAGATCGAAAGATTCCTTTCCCAGCCGTTCCATGTTGCGGAACAGTTTACCGGTATCGAGGGCAAATATGTTCCTCTTTCCGAAACTATCCGCGGCTTCAACGAGATTCTTGAAGGCAAGCACGATAACCTTCCGGAAGGCGCATTCCTTCTTGTCGGTACCATCGACGACGCTGTTGCAAAAGCAAAAGCAATGGCAGAAGGCAAATAATATTGTATATAATAAAAAATCCGCCGCGGTTTTCCGCGGCGGTATTTTTTTTTATTTGAACAAATCCGGAATGTTTATCTTCTTTGGAAATTTATTTTCGGTATATTCGCGAAGAACGGAAAAAATGAAATTTTCCATTGGAAGATTGTTTTCTTTGGCAAGAAGCTCAAGGCGGAAATTTACATCCGGGGTAAGAATTATCGTGATTTCGCGGTTTTTAAGCTTTTCTCCGCCGCAAAAATGAAGATATCCGTCCTCTGCCATAAAATCACTTCCTTTAATATATGATAACACTTTGTTAGTATAATTTCAATAATTTTTTGGCTATACTGATAACATAAAGTATGCGAGGTGTTATCGTGGCAACTAATAAAATTCAAACAGGAATACGTTTTGAGCCGGAAGTGCTTTATAAAATCACATACATTGCTAAGCAAAACGTAAGGTCGCTTAATGCCCAGCTCGAATATCTTGCCAAAATGTGCATAAAAGAATACGAAGATGCAAACGGTGAGATTGAAATAGACGAAGAAGAAATGTATAAATAAAAAATCCGCCGCGGTTTTTCCGCGGCATTTTTACTTTTAAAGATAGGTTTAAAAAAGCATTGATTTATTATATAATAGGTCAATTTATCCCTAATGTCAATAGGTCAATTCGCCATAATATAACTGAGGTGTTTATTATGAGCAGACTTAAAGATTTGAGAAAAGAACGGGGATATACACAGGTTAAAATGCAGATGCTTACCGGAATAGACCAAAGCGATTATTCAAAAATCGAAAGGGGAATCCGGTATTACACATTTGAGCAATGCATAAATATTGCAAAAGCGCTTGATACAAGCATGGATTATCTTGCAGGGCTTACGGATGAGAAAAAACCTTATCCAAGAAGCAATAATAGTGATAATAAATAAAAAAATCCGCCGCGGTTTTCCGCGGCGGTATTTTTTTATGCAGTTTTTATTTAAGCTTGGTTCCGCAATACCCGCATTTTTCGTCGTTTTCGGTGATGGGCGCTTTGCAGTATGGGCAGCGCAGCTCCTTCGGTTCGGAAGATTTTTTTACCTTCGAAGGTTCGGCTACGATTTTACGGATGGGCGGCAAAATATTCGGCAAAATAGCGCCGAATATAAATGCTATGATAACACCGGCGATAATTCTCGGAACTATTCCGCCGAAGACATAGGCAAAGGAATAATAACCGTAAATTTTGGAATCGATATACATCGCCGCAGTGTTGAGCGCCGTTACGATAAGTGCACTCGAAATGGTGATGAACTGGGTCTGCTTAAAGCTCATATCAAATTTGTGGTGTTTTGCATAAAGACCGATGAGCAGTCCCCGGACACCCGCAGGTATTATCCAGAGCAGGGTCGTTGCGGAAAATCCGTAGGTGAGCATCTGGTTGGTAAAAGAACCCAAAAGTCCGATGAGCATGCCGTCAACTGGTCCGAAAAGGGCCGCTCCGACAATGATCGGAAGGCTGTCGAGGGTGAATTTCATGTTGCCAAGATTGATGGTGGCAACAAGGCTGAGCACCACATACATTGCAATGAGCATTGCATTGGTAACAAGGCGTTTCGGTTTCATGGTATCTGCGCCTCCTTAAGTTGCAGTATTAAATTTTTATACATTAAACAGGAATTCGACGACATCGCCGTCCTGCATAACATATTCTTTGCCTTCGCTTTTCATAAGGCCTTTTTCTTTTGCGGCGTTCCAGGAGCCGAGGGCAATAAGGTCGTCATATTTGACGATCTCCGCACGGATAAAGCCTTTTTCAAAGTCGGAATGGATGGCGCCGGCGGCTTTGGGAGCCTTGGTGCCTTTTTTGATGGTCCATGCGCGGACCTCTTTTTTGCCCGCGGTAAGATAGCTCATAAGACCGAGAAGGTCATAGCTTGCTTTGATCATTCGGTCAAGGCCGGATTCTTCAAGGTTGATTTCCGCAAGGAACTCTTTTTTCTCATCGGGATCCATATCGGAAATTTCTTCCTCGAATTTTGCGCAAACGGGCATGACGGCGGAGTTTTCGGATTTTGCGATTTCTTCGACGAATTTATAGTTTTCGTTGGATTCAACGCCGTTTATAAAATCGTCCTCGCTCATGTTTGCGGCATAGATGATGGGTTTGTTGGAAAGAAGGGGAATGGCGGAGATGATTTCTTTCTCCTCATCATCACAGTCGAATGCGCGGGCGGATTTACCCTCTTCAAGGTGCTCTTTAAGGCGTTTGAGAAGTGCAAGCTCATCCGCAAGGCTGCGGTCGCCCTTCATATCTTTTTCAACTTTTGCAATGCGGCGGTCAAGGATCTCGATATCGGAGAAGATAAGTTCAAGGTTGATAACTTCGATATCGCGGCCGGCGTTTACGCTTCCGTCAACGTGGATTACGTTATCATCGCTGAAGCAGCGGACAACATGGATAAGAGCGTCAACTTCGCGGATATTTGCAAGGAATTTGTTGCCAAGTCCTTCACCTTTTGCTGCGCCTTTAACAAGACCGGCGATGTCAACAAATTCAACGGTTGCGGGGGTATATTTTTCCGGTTCATAAATTTCCGCAAGTTTATCAAGGCGGGGTTCCGGAACGGCAACAATACCTACGTTGGGTTCAATGGTGCAAAAGGGATAGTTTGCTGCCTGGGCGCCTGCGTTGGTGATTGCATTAAAAAGGGTGGACTTACCTACGTTCGGAAGTCCGATCATTCCGAGTTTCATAACTTAAAACGTCCTTTTCTTTTATTATTTTCAATATCAAAAGCAAGTTTCGATAATATAACATCATAATTATACAGCAAATCGGGGAATTAACAAGAGAAATTCTGAAAAAATCCAAAAAATGTTCAAATAGTGTTAACTATTCTGCCAAAAAATGCGCTATAATATATATTAAATAATGATATTCTCATATATACCGCCCTTTTTCGAGCGGCACCATAAAACATAAAATTTTTTCCATCACACAGAGGAGGACGACATAAATGGCAAATGCAAAAATTCTTGTTGCAGACGACGACAGAAATATCTGTGAGCTTTTAAGGATCTATCTTGAAAAAGAGGGATATTCCGTTGTTCTTGCGGGCAACGGCGAAGAAGCTCTTGAAAAATTTGATGCGGAAAACCCGGATATCATTCTTCTTGATGTTATGATGCCGAAGCTTGACGGCTGGCAGGTATGCCGCGAACTTCGCAAAAAATCCGAATGCCCCATTATCATGATCACCGCAAAAGGCGAAACTTTTGATAAGGTTCTCGGTCTTGAACTGGGAGCGGACGACTATGTTGTAAAACCCTTTGAACCTAAAGAGATCGTTGCAAGGGTAAAGGCCGTTCTTCGCCGCACCGGTAAAGCAAACGCGGAAAACGATAAAAAGGAAGTTAATTTTGATAAGCTCACCGTAAATATGACAAAATATGAGCTTAAAGTTGACGGAAAAGTTGTTGATACCCCGCCAAAAGAGCTTGAACTTCTTTTCCACCTTGCATCCAACCCCAACAGAGTTTATACCCGCGACCAGCTTCTTGATGAAGTTTGGGGCTTTGAATATTACGGAGATTCCAGAACCGTTGACGTTCATATAAAGCGCCTTCGCGAAAAACTCGAGGGTGTTTCCGAAAAATGGAGCCTTAAAACCGTTTGGGGCGTCGGATATAAATTTGAAACGAAAGATGACTGAATATGTCAAAATTAAAGCAAAGTTTAAAAAAATCGCTGTTTAACCGGTATTTTGCCATTTGTTCTGCGGTAACTCTTGCAACTCTTACCCTTATGGGCGGACTTGTTATCGGTTTTTCTGCAACATACTTTAGCGAAACGAGCCAGGACAGCCTTAGAAAAAACGCCGAACAGGCCGCAGCCATAACTCTTACAGGCATGGCGGAATATGATTATCAGAGAGTTCCGGTCTCAACGGTGCGCAACGGCTACAGAATAATTTCATCAACGACGGAATCGGATATTTTTCTTGTTAACCTTGACGGAAAGACCCTTATCTGTTCCGAAGGGGAAAACTGTAACCACAGGACCTTTGTTATTCCGGAGGATATAATGGAGGAGGCTGTTTCCGGCGAATATGACGGAAGCGGAACCCTCGGCGGTATCTATGAGGCCTCTCACTATATCGTAGGTATTCCGATAAAGCATCACGATATTCCGATAGCGGTTCTTTTTGCGGCAACGGAAGCAACAGATGTGTGGTTCTTCATAATGGACCTTATAGACGTTATTTTCTTCTGTGCGCTTATTGCAACGGCGGTTTCTTCCATAGCGATTTATTTTGTCACCAACAAGATGACAAAACCTCTTCGCGAAATGGCCGCGGCAGCAAAAAGCTTTTCCACCGGAGATTTTACCGTCCGCGTTCCTGCAGAAGGAGAGGACGAAATTGCCCAGCTGGCCCGCTCCTTCAACCATATGGCGGATTCCATGGCGGACCTTGAATCCGTAAGGAGAAGCTTTATCGCAAATGTTTCCCATGAACTTAAAACACCGATGATGACCATAGGCGGGTTTATCGACGGAATTCTTGACGGAACCGTTCCTCCTGAAAAACATAAACAGTATCTGGGAATCGTTTCAGAAGAAGTAAAGCGGCTCTCAAGAATGGTAAAATCCATGCTCAGCATCGCAAGGATCGAAGCAGGGGATATGAAACTTAATCCCTCGAATTTTGATATAAACGAGCTTGTATGCAGAACGGTTTTTGCCTTTGAACAGAAGATAGAAGAAAAACAGCTTGAGATAATGGGTCTTGAATCCGACGAAGTTTTTGTAAATGCAGACAGTGACCTTATTCATCAGGTAATATATAACCTTATTGATAATGCGGTAAAATTTGTTAACGAAGGCGGATGCATTTCTTTCTCCTATGCGGTAAAAGACGGAAGTGTTTTTGTTTCCGTAAAAAATACCGGAGCGGGCATTGCCCAGCAGGAACTTCCGAGGCTTTTCGACAGATTCTATAAAACCGATAAATCAAGAAGCCTTGATAAAACCGGTGTTGGACTTGGACTTTATATCGTCCAGACCATTGTTAACCAGCATAAAGGTGACCTTCTTGTAAAAAGCGTTGAGGGTGAATATACAGAATTTACTTTCTCGGTTCCGGCGGCGGATTCAAAAGCGCTTAAAGAAAAGAATAAACGCAAATCACTTGATGAAACCTGAAAAAATGATATTTTTCAGCAAAAAATTTAAAAATTCAATGGTTGTTTAATATTATTTAACAATTTAGGGTTAAAATAAACAGCATAAGATATTTCCCCCGAAAGAGGTAGCTCACATGGATGAACTTGAAAGAAACGAAATAAACGAAAATCCCGCAGAGGAAGTTAAGGAAGAGGCGCAGGCTCCGGAAAGAAATACCAACGCTCCCTCCGGCTGGACCTATTCCGCAAACACCAACCAGTATGTTTCCTGGGACGGAAACGGCGACCCCAACAGCGCCCAATGGAATCCCGGCCAGCAGCAGAGAGCGGAACAGCAGCCTCCCCGCCAGGAATACGGAACCCGCTATGGATATTACGGCGGTCCCCAGCAGACGAATTATTACAGCAATAACGGCGGAAATTACCAGTGGGATTTCAATAAATACGAAAGTGTTGAACAAAACGCTGCCCAAAAGAAAAAATCTTCCGGAAAAGGCTTTAGGGTTTTTCTTGCAATAATCGGAATTTTGCTTGCAATATGCCTTGTATCCCTTTCTTCCGTTGGTATTTACCGCTTTATAACCGAAGAAAGCGGCTTTGTTCCGAAAGAGCCTGAAGGCAGTATAGGATTTATCGGCGGAGAAGAAAACGAGGATTTTGTTGCGCCGGATATCAGTCTTCACGATATCCCGAAGGAAGAAACTGTTTCCACCGACGGAAAACTTTCCGCAACCGAAGTTTATAAAATGGCAAGCCCCTCCGTTGTCGGTGTTGTTCAGTATCAGTACAGCTATTCCTTTGAAGCAACCGGTTCCGGTTCCGGAATCGTCCTCAGCGACGACGGATACATCGTTACCAATGCCCACGTTATTGAAGGCGCGGAAATGGTAAAAGTTGTTCTTTATAATGAAGAAGAATATGAAGCAACAATAATCGGCGCCGATAACCAAACCGATATTGCTGTCCTTAAAATCGAAGCGGAAAATCTTGTTGAAGCAGAATTTGGCGATTCCGCACAGGTTGAGATAGGCGAAGTTGTTTATGCCCTTGGAAACCCGGGCGGACTTAGCCTTCAGTCCAGCTTTACCGACGGTATCGTCAGCGGCCTTAACCGCGTTATTACAACCGATGACAGCATTTATTCCATGACCGTTCTCCAGACCAGCGCGGCAATCAACCCGGGCAACTCCGGAGGCGCGCTTATCAATGAATACGGCCAGGTCATCGGCATCACAAGTTCCAAGATCATTTCCACCGACTATGAAGGCATCGGTTTTGCTATTCCCACCGAACTTGCAAAACCCATTATTGAAGAGATTATCACCAACGGCTATGTTTCCGGAAGAGCAAGACTCGGTATCACCGGAACGACCATAGATTCCGTAACCGCAAGATATTATGATGTTCCCGAAGGTGTACAGATAATCACCATCGAAGAGGATGGCTGTCTTTACGGAACGGACGCAAAAGTCGGCGATATTATCATCGGATACAATGATGAAGAGGTAACAAGCATGGAGGACCTTCAGGGATACCTTTCCGAAAGCTCCCCCGGAGATGAAGTTGAACTTACCATCTACCGCTATTCCGCAACAAGAATGAATGACCTTACTTTTACGGTTACCGTTACCCTTGCTGAAAATAAAGGCTGATAACTATTTTCTTCCTTAATAAAGTAAAAAAGCCCTTTGCCTTGAAGCAAAGGGCTTTTTTCGTGCAATAAGGGATGAAATTAACAATTTGTTTTATAATAAACTCTTGAAAAGTTCTGTGTTACACTATATAATATATATTTGTCATACTGTGGTCCAAAAGGATTTTGGACCGCGGTTCAATTAAAAAAACAAGGATGGTTCATTATGAGCGAAAAAGAAAATCTCGGCATGACTGAGCAGGTCAGCGAAACCAAAGAACTCAGCCCCGCCGAAAAAGCAAAAAAGAAAAAAAGAAACTATGCTATCGCAAAAGTAGTTGTTGCAATTTGCGTTGTTCTCTGCATCGTTCTCACTGTTTTTGAAATGGGCTTTACCTACCGTACCCTTAAAGCAGTTGATGTTGACGGAACCGAATATTCCGTAGCAGAATACAACTGGCTCTATACCAACAGCCTTTACGAAGTATATAATAACCTTTATCAGACCTACGGCGAACTTGCCGCATACTTCCTTAATCCCCAGACTCCTCTTGATGAGCAGGATTATACCGATGAACAGACCTGGGCAGATTACATTGAGGAATATACTCAGAATTCCGTAATTGAGCTTACCGCACTTTACAACGCGGGTAAAGAAGCAGGCTTTGAACTTGAGCAGGAAGTTATTGACGGAATTGATGCTGAATGGGAAGATATGAAAGCTATCGCAGCAGGCAGCGGTTACAGCGCAAACGACTATGCCGAACTTAACTACGGCCGCGGCGTAAACGAAAAAGTTTTCAAAGATATGTACACCCGTTATCTCTATGCAATGTCCTATGCAGAATATGTTGTTGAAAACGAAGAAGTTTCTTCCGATGATATCGAAACATACTATGCAGAACATGCAGATGATTTTGACAGCATCAGCTACAAATCCTACTTCGTAAGCGGCACCGCTGAGGAAGGCGAAGATGCAGATGCAGCTATGGAAGCAGCAAAAGCAGAAGCAGAGGAAGTTAAAGAAGGCAGCAAAGAAGTTACCTTCACCGAATCCAACTATGTTGCAAAATCCAGAGTTCCCGAAACCTATTCCGAATGGCTCCTTGATGAAGCAAGAACCGCCGGCGATATCGAAGTTTTTGAATCCGAAACCGGTTATTATGTTATCGAATTTGTTGAAGAAAACGATATCCATTACAACACCGTTGATGTAAGACATATTCTTGTAACCCCCACCGATGAAACCGAGGACGCAAAAGCGGCAGCTCTTGTTGCAGCAGAAACCTATATGCAGGAATGGAAAGATCTTGGCGGCACCGAAGAAGCTTTCGGCGAAGTTGCTAAAGAACATTCCAACGACGGTTCCGCATCCGTTGGCGGCCTTTACGAAAACGTTTATAAAGGCCAGATGGTAGCAGAGTTCGAAGACTGGTGCTTCGATTCCGAAAGAAAAACCGGCGACTGCGAAATCATCGAAACCACCTACGGCTATCATGTAATGTACTTTGTTGGCGAAGCAGAAGAATACTATGATTATGCAGTAGATAACGTTATCAGAAACGTAAGATACAACGACTTTATGGATTCCATCGTTGAAGGTCTTGAACCTGCAGAACTTATGGGATACAGATTTATCGCAAAACATCTTAACTGATAAGATTCCGAAATAAAGTTGGGACGGCTTTAAAAAGCCGTCCCATTTTAAAAGAAGGAAAGGAAAATTAAAATGAAAAAACTTCTTGCGGTGCTCATCGCGGCAATGCTCGTGCTCACTGCTTTTGCAGGATGCTCCGACGAAAATAGCGAGGTCGAAATCGAAGAAAATATTGCCGTTAAAATCGGAAATACCGAATTCACCCTCAATGATATCAACTATATGTATATCAGCTTTTTCAATAATTTGTATAACAACCTTTACCAGCTTTACGGCGAAAACGTCGGTGCTATTGTTGATCTTTATTCTCCTCTTGAGGATCAGATGTTTGATGATACCCTCAGCTGGCATGAATACATTATGGAAGGTACCATTGAAGGTCTTGCAAACCTTACCGCGCTTTATGAAGCTGCTCTTGCGGAAAACTTTGTTCTTCCGGAAGAATATCAGTCCTCCCTCGATACCATGAGAGAGGATGTTGAGGCTGTTGCTGCAGACGGCGATATGACCATTGACGAATATATCACCCTTATGTACGGCGAGGCAATGGATTTTGATTCCCTTTATAAAATGACAGAATTCCAGTATATCGCTGCAGCCTATGCAAACGAATATAAAGAAAGCATTGTTATTTCCGAAGAGGATATAGAAGCTTACTATGCTGAAAACAAAAGCTCCATCGATTCCGTAAACTTCCGCTTCTATTCTTCCCAGTATTCCGAAGCAGAAGGCTCTCTTACTGCGGAAGAAGCAAAAGCTCAGGCAGAAGCCCTTGCGGCTGTTCATACCATTGATGAATTCAATGCTCTTGCATATGAATATGCTCCGGAAAATATGAAAGACTATTTTGAGGGCGGCGACGGAACCCTTTTCCCCAGCGGTACTCCCGAGACCATCGGTATTGAAGAATTGAGCAACTGGCTTTTTGAAGAGGGCAGACAGCTTGGCGAAACCATGGTATATCATGACGAAACCTACAGCAGCTATATCACCGTAATGTTCGAGGAAATTGTTTCCGCTGATTATAATTTCGTTGATGTTCGCCATATTCTTATCATGCCCGAAGAGGACGAGGAAGGCAATTCCACCGAAGAGGACTGGGCAGAAGCAGAGAAAAAGGCAAAAGAGATCTATGCAGAATATCTTGCTGGCGACAAAACCGAACAGAGCTTTAAAATCCTTGCGGCTGAAAATTCCCAGGACGGAAATGCTTCCGTAGGCGGCATCTATGAAGACGTTTATAAAGGCCAGATGGTAGCTCCTTTTGAAAACTGGTGCTTTGATGAAGCAAGACAGCCCGGCGATACCGATATCGTTGAAACCAGCTTTGGCTATCATATCATGTATTTTGTCGGCCAGGGAGAAAATAACCTTGTAAGCCTTGTTGAACCCGTTCTTGCGGAAGAGGCATTCAACAACTGGATAATTTCCATCAGCGAAAATATCGAAGTTGAACGCCTTGATCTTCTCGAAAATGCCGGCGGCATGATCGATGACATCATCAACGCCGCAAAAGCCCTTGCAGAGGAACAGGCAGCGGAATCCCAGGAAGAAACCGGCAACGTTACCAATGAAGAGGTAGTTTCCGGTGATGAATCCGCGGAAGGCTGATAAATAAAAAGTAAAAAGGCATCCGCTTTTAAAAACGGATGCCTTTTTTGTTGCAAAATTTTTCCGGATGGTGTATGATTGCAGACGGTATTTTTGTTTTTACGGAGGACTTTTATGAAGGTCGTTAATTTTATAAAAAGAAACACCGTCTTTTGCGTTGCGGCGCTGGCGGCGTTTATAACCTGCTTTTTTATTCCGCCGGATGCGGGATATCTTGAATATTTTGACTGGCGGACTCTTGCCTGTCTTTTCATAACCCTTGCGGTGGTCTGCGCCCTCGGAAACGTAAAATTCTTTACCATCCTTGCGCGAAAACTGGTAATGGTTTCCGGCAATCTTCGGGGACTTTTTCTGATGCTTGTTGTAATAACTTTCATCGGTTCCATGATAATCGCAAACGATATGGCACTTATAACCTTTTTGCCCCTTGGATATTTTGCCCTTTCCGTCGGCAAAAAGGAAAAATATATGGCGTATCTTTTCATTCTGCAGAACATTTCCGCAAACCTCGGCGGAATGCTGACCCCTTTCGGAAATCCGCAGAACCTTTATCTCTATTCGTTTTTCGAGATCCCGACCATGGAATTCATGTCCATAATGTTCCCGCCTTTTTTGCTTGCAATAGCTATGCTTGCGGGAGCATGTTTTCTTGTAAAACCGGAAAAACTTGTCATAGACGAAGAATTTCCGGAAAAATTCCATGTTAAAAAGACTTTGCTCTATATGGCGCTTTTTGCATTTTCCATACTCATCGTATTCCGCGCTGTGCCCTTCTGGATGGGGCTTTTACTTATCCCGGCGGTACTTTTCTTTGTTGATAAAGATGCGCTTTTGGAGGTCGATTACAGCCTTTTGGGAACGTTCTTTTTCTTCTTCATCTTTTCCGGAAATCTTGCAAGAATAGAAGCGGTAAATGAATTTTTCTCCATGCTTCTGCAAAAAGACGCTCTTATCGTATCCGTTTTTTCCTGTCAGTTTATAAGCAACGTGCCCTCGGCGATCTTGCTTTCCCAGTTTACAAATGACTATCATTCTCTGCTTTTGGGCGTAAACATCGGCGGAACGGGAACGCTTATCGCATCCCTTGCAAGCCTTATAACATTCAGCGAATTCCGCATACTTTATCCGGACCAGGGCAAAAAATATTTTGTGATGTTCACTGTGATAAACCTCATTTTCCTTGTTGTTATGACGGCGGCGGCAAAACTTTTCTTTATATGATAAAGGGGCTTTTATGAAACCGAAAGCAATAGTTTATTCTTCAAACACCGGATTTACCGAAAGATACGCAAAAATGTTCGGCGAAGAAACCGGTATGCCTGTTTTTTCCCTTAACGAAGCGGCAGAAAAACTTAAAAAAGGGGAAGAGGCAATATATTTCGGATGGCTTATGGCCGGAACCGTTGCAGATTATAAAAAAGCCGCAAAGCTTTTTGATATAAAAGCCGTATGCGGCGTTTGCCTTGGAACAACCGGTTCACAAATTGAATCGGTGCGAAAAAGCTGCGGACTTTCTTACGATTTTCCAATTTTTACTGTTCAGGGCGGAATGGACCACGCAAAGCTTAATGGCGGATACGGTTTTGGAATAAAAATGCTTACAAAATTTATGTCCAAAAAGAAAAACCGCACCCCGGATGAGGATGCGATGCTGGAACTGCTTATAAAAGGCGGGGACTATGTTTCAAAAGATAATCTTAAAAAGGTTTTTGAGTGGTATGAAAAAGTCTGATTCAAGCTGGTTTACTGTTGACAAAATTGATGAATGTACTTTCGTTATAAGTGAATACAGCCATTGGGAAGAAACCCATTGCTATTTGCTGATTGGAAAAGAAAAAGCTCTTCTCATCGATACGGGCCTTGGAGTATGTGATATTTCAAAAGAGGTCAGCAAGTTAACTTCAAAACATATTTGTGCCGTTGCTACCCATATACATTGGGATCATATCGGCGGACACAAATATTATCCGGATTTTTTCGCTCACCGGGCGGAACTTGATTGGCTTTCGGGAAAATTCCCTCTTCCTGTTGAAACGGTAAAACAGCTTATTTCAAAGGATTGCATTTTGCCTCAGGAATTTGATATAGGTTCTTATGATATATTTCAGGGTAAACCTTCTTCTTTGATTTGTGACGGAGACACCATTGACCTTGGAAACAGAAAAATAATTGCTTTACATACTCCGGGACATTCTCCCGGACATCTTTGTTTTTTTGAGGAAGAAAGCGGATATTTTTTCAGCGGGGATTTGATTTATAAAGGTATGCTTTTTGCAAATTATCCTTCAACAGATCCAAAAGCTTATCTTGAATCATTGGAAAAAGTTTCATCTCTTCCTATAAAGAGGATTTTTCCCGGACATCATTCGCTTGATTTGAAAAATGAAATAATTAAAGAAATGCTCCATGAATTCAGAAATCTGGACAGAAACGGAAATCTTCATCACGGTGCCGGAACATTTGATTTTGGCGAATGGAGCATAAAACTGTAAAAATAAAAAAGGCCGCTTCCAAAAGGAAGCGGCTTTTTTAATATGTCCATTAAAGGTTTTTCATAAGAAGCCATTCGCCGATGCCTTTTTTAAGAAGGTCGGGAACAAGAAGAAGGGGCTTAAAGCCTTTTTTCTGATAAAGGGCTTTTGCTCTCGGGTTAAAGTCGGAAACAGCGATGAATGCTTTATCAAAGCCCATCTGTTTGCAAACTCCGAGATAGATGTCGATAAGCTGGTCGCCGATGCCTTTGCCGCGGTAACCGTCTTTTACGCCAAGAAGAGCAAGATAGGGAAGTTCGCCGTACATACCCATCATGTCATATACCATAAGGCCGACGGGTTCGCCTTTTTCGGTTTCGGCGATAATTACGTTTCCGTTTTCAAGGGGACCGTAAACCCATTCGCGAAGAGTTTCGGTTCCTTTAAAATAATGCTCATAAAGGGGGCTGTTATCAAAAATCTTGACATATTCATCCCATTTATCGGTAGTGCCTTTAACAAAATTTACTCTGTATTTATAATCCATCTGAGACATTTGTTTTCCCTCCAATGGTCAAATTTTTACAAGTAGATTATATTCCTTAAAGGGAAAAAAGTCAATGGAGCAGGGACAAAATCCGGTCATCTTTTTTTATAAATAACAAGTTCCGGGTTTTCGCCCTTTTCGTCATAGGTGCATACAAGAAGAAAATCCATGTTTGCCGCAAGGCCGAAGCAGCGGGTTTTATCAAATTCGCTTTCAAGCTGTGTTCCAAGATAGGTTGCTCTGTCATCAAGAAATTTAACTATATTTCCGTTTGGGAGGCGATATTCGAGATTTATAAAATTACCCACCAAGGCATTTATGCTTTTTACCTTTGGCATTCCGTCGATATGAAGTTCGTTAAACTCGCGGATGATCTGATTTTTAAATTCATCAAACTTTTCTTTTCCGCCCAAATTCATATATTTTTTCCAGTAATTCAGGCTGGGAAGCATATTTTTCATATATTCCTTAACCTGCTCCGAAGAAAAATGTTCGTTTGCCATGCTTTTTGCGCAAACTTCGATAAGTTCGTCCATATCGTGATACATATATTCTCCGTCCGCATAGCACCATTTGCAGTATTCCTCGTTAAAATCACCGTCGGTTTCTCTGCTGATGATGCTGTCCTCCAGCGGCATTCCGCAGCATTGGCAGATAAGCTTTTGAGGAGAGCCGAGAAGGGTGTTTATGGAAACATCGAACAGCTTTGAAAGCAGCTTCAATGTTTCGGTATTCGGGGTGGTTTCGCCGTTTTCCCAGCGGGAAACTGCCTGGCGCGTAACAAAAACTTTTTCCGCAAGTTCATCCTGTGAAAGTCCCGCTTTTGTTCTTAAAGATAAAATAACATCCTTTGTTTCCATATAAATATCACCTCGAGTACATTATACGCGGATATTCCATGATGCACAAGCAACTTGCTGTTGCTTATTATAAAGCTATGAATAATTTAACTTGACAATAAAATAAGCGGGTGTTATAATCCTTATGTTATCTAAAAGGCTATGATGAAGAGTGCGCTTTGTTTTGCTGTTTTAAGAGAGTCGGCGGTGGGTGTAAGCCGATAACAAAAACGCTGCGCTGTAGCTTCGGAGCCGAAGGGAAGAAAACGCTTTTGCGTGATTAGAACCCTTCCGTATCGGCAGCGTTAATTGCCATGGGGCGTATCCGAAGCCCCAAAGAGCGGTATTTGCCGTAAAGGCAGATGCAATTTGAGTGGTACCGCGGGTCTGTGATATTACAGCTCGTCTCAAAGAAATTTTCTTTGGGACGAGTTTTTTATTTTCCCAAAAGAGAAACGGAAATACTAAAAGAAAGAGGAAAAATCAAAATGCGCAAAGAACTTGACAAAACCTATGATCCTGCGCAGGTGGAAAAACGCATCTACCAGTTCTGGCTTGACGGCGGCTATTTCCACGCTGAAGTAAATCCCGAAAAGAAACCTTTTACCATTGTTATTCCCCCGCCAAACATCACCGGTAAGCTCCATATGGGCCATGCACTCGATAACACCATTCAGGATATTCTTATCCGTATGAAAAGAATGCAGGGCTATGAAGCTCTCTGGATGCCCGGCACCGACCATGCTTCCATCGCAACCGAAGTTAAAATCGTTGAGAATATGAGAGCCGAAGGCCTTTCAAAAGACGATGTCGGCCGCGACGGTTTCCTTGAAAGAGCATGGGACTGGAAGAAAAACTATGGCGGAACCATTGTAAAACAGCTTAAAACTCTCGGCTGCTCCTGCGACTGGGAAAGAGAGCGCTTTACCCTTGACGAAGGCTGCTCCAAAGCTGTCCGCAAGGTTTTTGCAGAACTTTATAACAAAGGTCTTATCTACCGCGGCGAGCGTATTATCAACTGGTGCCCCAAATGCGGAACCTCCATCTCCGATGCAGAGGTTGAATATGAGGACCAGGCAGGCCATTTCTGGCATCTTCGCTACCCCCTTACCGACGGCAGCGGCTGGCTTGAACTTGCAACCACCCGTCCGGAAACCCTCCTCGGCGATACTGCGGTTGCAGTAAACCCCAAAGATGAAAGATATACCCAGTATATCGGCAAAACCGTAACTCTTCCCCTTGTTGGAAGAGAAATTCCGGTTGTTGCGGATGAATATGTTGACATGGAATTCGGTACCGGTGTTGTAAAAATCACTCCGGCACATGACCCCAACGACTTTGAAGTCGGTCTTCGCCATAACCTTCCCGTTATCAACGTTATGACCGATGACGCAAAAATCACCGAAGATTATCCCAAATATGCAGGCATGGACCGCTATGACGCAAGAAAAGCTATCGTTGCAGACCTTGAAGAAGGCGGATTCCTTGTTCGTGTTGAGGATCACGAACACAACGTAGGTACCTGCTATCGCTGCCACACCACCGTTGAACCGAGAGTTTCTCTCCAGTGGTTCGTTGCGATGAAAGAACTTGCAAAACCCGCAATCGAAGCTGTTAAAAACGGCGACGTTCGCTTTGTTCCGGAAAGATTTGATAAGAACTATTTCCATTGGATGGAAAACATCCGCGACTGGTGCATCAGCCGTCAGCTCTGGTGGGGACACAGAATCCCCGTATGGTACTGTGATGACTGCGGCAAGGCAACTCTTTGTGTGGACGGTGAACCTACCTGCTGCGAACATTGCCACGGCGAGCACATCCACCAGGATCCGGATACCCTCGATACCTGGTTCAGCTCCGCACTCTGGCCTTTCAGCACCATGGGCTGGCCGGAAGAAACCCCGGAATACAACTATTTCTATCCTACCAACGTTCTTGTTACCGGATATGATATCATCACCTTCTGGGTTTCCAGAATGATTTTCTCCGCTCTTGCATATACCGGCAAAAAACCTTTCAGCGACGTTGTTATCCACGGTCTTGTTCGTGACGCACTTGGCAGAAAAATGTCCAAGTCCCTCGGAAACGGCATTGACCCTCTCGAAATTATCGATACCTTTGGCGCAGATGCACTTCGCCTTGCTCTTGTAACCGGTATTTCCGCAGGTAACGATACCCGTTTCACTGATGAAAAAGTAACTTCCTGCCGCAACTTTGCAAACAAGCTTTGGAACGCAGCAAGATTTGTTCTTATGAACCTTCCGGAAGATTTTAATGAAACCGAACTTCCCGAAGAACTTGCCCTTGAAGATAAATGGCTTCTTTCCCAGTATAACGACCTTGTTAAAGCAGCAACCGAAAATATCGAAAATTATGATATCGGCGTTGCGGAACAGAAGATCGTTGACTTCATCTGGGATACTTACTGCAGCTGGTACATCGAGCTTGCAAAAGCAAGACTTCAGGGCGAATCCGCAGATTCCGCAAGAAGAGTTCTTGTTTATGTTCTCACCGGTGTTCTTAAACTTCTCCATCCCTTCATGCCTTTCATCACTGAAGAGATCTGGCAGGCACTTCCCCACGAGGGCGATTCCATTATGGTAGCCCCCTGGCCGGAATATACCGAAGAGCATAACTTTGAAAAAGAGGCAGAGGACTTTACCAAAGTTATGGACGCCATCAAAGCTATCCGTAACCGCAGAGCAGAGATGAATGTTCCTCCCTCCAAAAAGGCAAAACTCTTTATCGAAACCGATTCTGCAGAAGTTTTTGAACAGGGAGCACCCTTCCTTGTAAAACTTGCTTCCGCATCCGAAGTTGATATCAACGCTGAATTCGATAAAGCAGGTGCTGTTCAGGTAATCACCGACGCAGCAAAGATCTATATCCCCATGGCAGAACTTATCGACATGGAAAAAGAGATCCAGCGCCTTAACAAAGAAAAAGAACAGTGCGAAAAACAGGCAGCAGGTCTTGAAGCAAGACTCAATAACCCCGGCTTTGTAAACAAAGCTCCGGAAAATGTTGTTGCAGCAGAACGCGACCGCCTTGCAAAACTCAAGGAAAAACTTGCAAAACTCGAAGAATCCATTGCAGCAATGAAATAAACAAAACGGGCCGCCTTCCGGCGGCCCGAACACTTTTTTAAAGGAGGGAAAACCGTTGGAATACGAAGAAAGTCTTGAATATATTGCGAATTTTCCGCGGTTCAAAAAGGAACCCTCTCTTGAGGAAATGAAAATGCTCCTTGCGGAGATAGGAAATCCTCAGGAAAAATTAAAAAGCATAAACGTCGCCGGAACAAACGGAAAAGGTTCCACCGTTGCGATGCTTTCATCCGTTCTTTCTGCCGCAGGCTATAAAACCGGGCGTTATATCTCTCCGTATGTGCTCGAATTTCGCGAGCGCATGATGATAAACGGAAAGATGATCGGAAAAAAGCGCCTTGCAAAAATTGTTGAAACGGTAAAAGAAAAAGCTGATGAGCTTTTGAAAAAAGGAATCATGCTCAACGCTTTCGAAATCACAACCGCCTGCGCAATGCTTTGGTTTGCGGAAGAAAACTGCGATTTTGTGGTGCTTGAAGCGGGTCTTGGCGGAAGATTTGACGCAACAAATACCGTTCCGGAACCGGTTTTGCAGATAATAACATCCATTGGTTTCGACCATATGGAGCAGCTTGGGGATACCATTGCTAAAATAACTGCGGAAAAATGCGGAATCCTCCGCCCGGGATGCACTCTTCTTACCTCTCCGGGCCAGGAGCAGGAAGCACTTACCGTAATGCTCAACAAATGCAACGAACTTGATGCAACTTTTGTTACCGGCGCCGCAGGAAGAGCAAAAGTCGTTTTTTGCGATGTTTCCGGAATGGATATTCTTGTTGGAAAAACGGAGCTTGCCCTTTCGCTTGGCGGAAGACATCAAATAAATAATCTTCTTACGGTTTATTCCGCGGTAAGTATCCTTCGGGAAAAACATTTTGTCATAAAAGATGAGCACCTTGTTGAAGGAATAGCTGCAACAAGATTTCCCGCAAGGTTTGAATTGTGCTCAAAAAAACCGATAGTAATACTTGACGGTGCTCATAACCAGCCGGCGGCAAAAGTC
Organism: Oscillospiraceae bacterium; assembly: GCA_017436125.1. Lineage (GTDB taxonomy): Bacteria > Bacillota > Clostridia > Oscillospirales > Ruminococcaceae > UMGS1668. The sequence goes on from JAFSDS010000008.1 coordinate 18,787, forward strand.
CTTGCCGCAAATGTGGAAGAGTTTTTGCCCAAGAAGCGCATTCTTCTCTGCGGAATGATGGCGGATAAAGGATGCGAAGCGTTTATGGAAGAACTTGCTCCTTTCTTTGAGCACGTGATAACCGTTCCTGTTGATAACCCAAGAGCAATTTCTCCGAAGGAACTTGCAAAAATTGCCGAAAAATATTGCAAAAATGTTGAAGCAAAGGAAAATGCAAAAGAAGCTCTTGCTTTTGTGCTCGAAAATCTTAATGATGACGAGGCACTTGTTGTAGCCGGTTCTCTTTACCTTGCTTCGGAAGTTCGCCCTATGCTCATGCGTTATAAGGGTAATCCAAAGGACTGAGGAACTGACTCATGATGGAGATTGTTAAGATAAACGATAGGATATCCTATATCAAAGCAACCGAAAAACCTCTTTCTGCGGATGTTGGAATAGTTTGCGGAGATGAATTCGTCTGGATCTTTGATGTTGGCGCAGATGAGTTGGTTCCAATGGAGTTAAAACGCATTGAGAAACCGAAAAATGCGGTGATATCGCATTTTCATCCGGACCATACGGCAAACCTTGATAAAATGGATTTCAGCGAAATCTTTCTTGGGGCAAACACTTTTAAGTATGCAAAAAAGGGAAAGACAGTTGAAAAAGATATTTTTATCGATGACGGAATAAAAATACATATTTTTTTGCTTCCGTCAAGTCATGCAAAAGGTTCAATTGGTCTTGAAGCGGGGGAATATGCCTTTCTCGGTGATGCTGCGTACGCAACAATGAAGCAGGGAAAAGTTTGTTATAACGCTTCCGTGCTCAAAGAAGAGATAACGGTGCTCAAAAGCCTTTCGGCAAAATATTTTCTTTTAAGCCACGATGAAAAATTCATTTATCCGAAAGACGAAGTTATCAAAAACCTCGAGGAGATATATTCAAAGCGCGATCCGAAAGAAAGCTATATATTTATTGGATGAAAAAGAAAAAGGCTCTGCCGCTTTTGCGGCAGAGCCTTTTTTGTTTTATTGTCCGTTATTCTTCACAAAGGGGAAATTCGATCCAGAATTCGCTTCCTTCACCGATTTTGCTTTTTACTCCATAGGTTCCGCCGCACATTTTAACGGCGGTACTTACTATTGCAAGGCCAAGTCCGGCTCCGCCGCCCATGCCCTTTTGATAGCGTTCCCAGATATCGTCAAGCTGATCATCCGGGATGCCGCGGCCGTTATCGGTAACAGTTATGCGAACGCGCCCGTTTGATATTTTTTGAGAAACGGAAACGATTGAATCTTCGCCGCTATGGGTAACAGCGTTGTTTACAAGGTTATAAATAGCTTCGGAAACAAGAACTTCATCCGCATTTATATATGCATCGCAGGAACTTTCAAAACTTATGCGGCTTTTGCCGGCAGAAAGTTTTTCAAACTGGGTGACTATATCGGAGGCTTCGTCTGTGATGCAGAAAATAATAGGATGGAAGTTGAATGTTCCGCTCTGGAGTTTTGAAAGATCCAGTGCGTCGTTAACAAGCTTTGTAAGGCGTTTTGTTTCGTCGATTATTATCTGGATGTTTTCGGCGTTGTTTTCTCCGGGGATATCGCGCATCATTTCGCCGTAGCCGCCGATCATGGTAAGAGGGGTTCGAAGGTCGTGGCTTACGTTTGCTAAAAGTTCTTTGCGAAGTTTATCCGTCTTGCGAAGTTTTTGGGTGGTGTTATTAAGTGTTTCGCTCAGCTGGGTTATTTCCCGACAGCCGCCGCCTTCAAAAACCGCTCCGTAATCCCCGGTGGCAAGCTGTATTGCGGAATCCGAAAGATTGCTTATGGGTTTTGTAACGCTCTTTGACGCAATAAAGGCGATTACAACGCCGGTAAAAAGAGCAAAGATGCTTGCTACGGTAAGAATTATCCTAAGAACTTCGCCCATGGATGAAATGGGTTCCATTCTTGAAAGCATCATAAGAAGAGATCTTTCGCCAGACTCGGAAACAATTTCTGTTGCAACGATAAGACTGTGATAGGAATTTTTTTCAGGAACTTTTCCGACAAAGTGGCTGGGGTCATATTCGAGAAAAACGCCGCTGTCGGTAAAAACACCGGTGGCTTCGACCTCGGTCATATAGGTTCCGCCGTTTTGCGCCGCAAGGTCCCAGTATTCATAAATTTCCGGGGAAGCCTTATCTATTCGCACGCTGGTGGAACGTTCCATTGCGCTTTTTAAAATTCCGTCTTCGCTGAGAAGATAGATAGAGATCTCGTTTTCCTGGCTTATGGAAATAAGAAGGCTGTTAAGTTCCGGATTGTTTATGTTTTCGGCAATGGTTTTTGAATGACCCTCCATAGTGTTTTTTGTATAGAGAGCATAGATACTGTCGAGAAGGACCGTTTGCAGCAGCCAGAGAACAAGCAGCAGCAGAACGGAAAATATTATGAAATAGGAACAAAGCTTCCAGCGGATGGATATTTTATCACTCGTCAAAGCGATATCCAACTCCTCTCAACGTGGAGATACAGCGGCTGTATGGGCCGAGAATCTTGCGAAGCTGTTTGATATGGGTATCGATGGTTCTGTCATCGCCGAGGAAGTCGTATCCCCAAACTTCGTTGATAAGTTTTTCGCGGGAAAGGGCGATTCCGCGGTTTTTAACAAGGAAGAAGAAAAGATCGTATTCACGGGGGGACATGTCAACATGTTTTCCGTCAACGATAACAAGGCGGCCGGTAAAATCGACCGTAAGGCCTTCGTGCTGATAAACTTCTTTAACTTCCGGAAGGGAAAGACCGCCGCGTTTAAGGATTGCGCCTATGCGCATCATAAGTTCCTTTGGAGAAAAGGGTTTTACAACATAGTCATCAACGCCGGATTCAAACCCATGAACTCTGTCATATTCCTCGCCCCTTGCGGAAAGCATGATTATCGGAATATTTGAAAATTTTCTTATTTCGCGGCAGGCGGAAAAACCGTCAAGCTCCGGCATCATAACGTCCATTATGACGATGTCGAAATCGTGGTTTTTACAAAGCTCGATGGCCTGAAGACCGTTGGATGCTTCGCCTACTTCATAACCTTCGAATTTTGCATATTTTTTGATAAGGTCGCGAACGCGAAGTTCATCGTCAACAATAAGGATCTTACTCATTTTTAAACAGGCTTCCTTTCATGAGTTGCTGACAGAATTTTAGCATCACATAGTGTTTGCTTTGTGATGGAAAAAATTAAAGTTGTAAATTTGTGATAAAAAAGTCAAAAAAGCTTATTTTTCAACAAGATTATCAAGCAAAGAAGCTATGGCTTTGCGGCGCTTTTCACTTTCGATTTGGCAAAGAAAGAACGAACCTTTTTCAAAAGTAAAACAATCACCGCTTTTTGCGTCTTTTGGAAAACGCGCTGCGCTTACATAAAGCATTACGCCATCCGGATTTTCAACAGCGGCGATGCCCTCTTCAATGCGGTCGAGCTTATATATATCCATTTATACATCTCATTTCAGATTTGATTTTTGGGCAGAAACGGTTTTTCCGTCGGTGGAAAATATTATTGTTCCGTCATAGTCCGTCCGGTAAAATTTTATATCCCTTTTGCGAAAGGCAAAAACAACCTCATCGTGGGGATGACCGTAGTCATTATTGTATCCGCAGGATATGGCCGCAAATTTCGGAGCAGCGGCGGAAAGAAAAACTTCGGTATTGGAAGTAGAGCTTCCGTGATGGGCGGCGTTATAAACAGTGCAGGAAATATCCGCACCGGAAGAGAGGATCAGGTTTTCCGCCTTTGCTTCGATATCGCCTGTAAAAAGAAAACTTGTTTCGCCATAGGTGAATTTTGAAACAACGGAATAGTTGTTAAGGTTTTCTCCCATATTGCCCAAAGGAGAGATTATCTCAAGTTTTCCTTCGCCGAGTTCTATGACAGTTCCGGCTTTTGCATAGGAAACGGGACATTTCTTTCTTGACAGGGTTTTAAGAAAATCTTCAAAAAGCGAAGTTGTGGGAAGATATTCCGCCGGGATTTCCGGCATTATCACTTCACCGACAGGAAATTTTGAAAGCACTTTTGAGGCGGAGCCTATATGGTCCGAGTGGGGATGGGTTGCGATAAAATAATCGATTTTAAAAATTCCGTTTGTACGAAGATAGTTTTCTATTCTTTTTTCACAGCCTACGTCGCCCGCATCGATAAGAACCGTTTTGTCAGGAGTCTTTATAAGAATGCATTCTGCCTGACCGACGTCGATAAAATGGACGGAATAATCCGAAGTTTCGGTTATTTCTCCGTTTACGGCGGAAATAAGTTTAAGATATGTTTCGTCGGTTATAATGCCGCTTTCATATAAAACCGCGCTTATAAAGATAACGATAAGCGCAAGAAGAGCGGCAAAAAGTCCGCCGGGATTGCTATATGCTTTCATAAAGGTTCACCATTTCAAGGCCGCTTTCAAGTGCACAGTTCCAGCAATGGGCGGTGCCTTTTGAAAGACCGTTATAGTATCCGATAATTCTTGAGGAATTATCCACCATATATTTGTTGCGCATAAGTTCGCATCCGGGAATATGGTTTTCCATAAGGCTTATGACCATATCCGCGTTATCAAGGACCCTTTTCATTCTTGCTGCGATGTATGCGGAATGGCGCTTTGGCGCTCCGGAATAGGGAAGGACCGCAACAAGAGCGATGCCTTCATAATCCTTTTTCATTTCAAGAACGGTTTCTGCCGCAAAAAGATCAAATCCGTCGGCCATGCCGCTCATAAAAAAGCGAAAACCCTCGTAATATGCGTCAAAAATTGCCGTGCGGATATCGCTTTTAAGAGTCATTATCTCCGGAGAGGATTCATCGCCGAGTGAGGGAAGCCTTTGCGGCCTTGGGCCGGTAAAACAGCAGGTGGTTTCTCTGTTCATACGGCGCTTCCTTTCTCTATCACCCAGAAAAACGCATAGAGAAGGCCATAAATAACCGGCTGGTGGATGATATAAATAGCAAGGGTGTTGGAACCGATTTTACATAGAAAATCACTGTGTTTATTCATCATAAAACCGGGTATTTTACGTTCTTTAAAGTATTTTCCGATAAAGCATCCGGAAAGAAAAAGAAAGAACCAGGGAAGAAGCGGAAAATAATCCGCGGAGCGGAACCCCGGCCCCGGAAGACCGATAACCGCAAGATACTTGCTGAAATAAAGGCCGGAGGGAACGTCAACATTTCCGAAGAGGATGGTTCCGGAATGGATACCGTAAAGACAGAAAAAAACCGTAAGGGAAACAATCGCACCGAGAAGAGCGGGGGCCTTTTTTACGGATTTTCTGAATATATGATAGATTATCATGGATGCGCCAAGAAAATGAAGAACGCCGAACCAGATTACCTGTGATGGCATAAAGAAATAGGTGCCGAGAGTCATAAGCATTCCGCAGCCGAAAACAACAAGGCCATGTTTAAGTGCGTTTTTGGTAAGTCTTGAAGATATGCCCGCAATAGCGATAAAAGTGCAGCATACGGCCAGCTGGAGGGTATCCCAGCCGGGAGAATAAAAATCAAAATCAAGACCGAAGATGGCATATAAATCATAAGCGGCGTGATAGATTATCATGCCGATAAGCGCCAGTGCGCGCATTTCATCAAGGAAAAATATCCTTCCGCCTTTTCCTGCCAAAAAAGCACCCCCTTTTATGATATCATTATATAACAACTTTATGTGATGTGCAATAAAAAGACGGGACACAAAAAGGACAAAAGCCTTTAAATATTTTGTAAACATTTATTTATGCACTTGTATCAAAGCGCGTTTTTTGGTATTATTAATGTGTATAAATATGAAAAACAGGCAAAAAGCGAATAAAAACCGCCTTATATATGAAAGGAAACACTATGTCTGATAAAAATAACGGCTGGCAGCAGCCGGAAATAAAGATACCCGAAACCGAGCTTGAAGACAGCTTTGCAGGATTTTTCAGCGAGGAAGAGGAGATTAATTATTCCCAAAAAGGAAAAAAACGCCGCAAAAGCAAAAGCGGCCCGGATATCCTTGCTGTTTCTGAAGAGGCAGACCCCGGTTTTGTTATAACCGAGGTTGTTGCACTTGATACCGGAAGCGAGGTTGTTCAGATAAAGGAAGAACCCGCAGAGGAAGAAAAAACCAAGGAACCGACTGAAGAAGCTGTTCTTGAGCACGAGGAAGAACCAAAAGAAAAACCTGAAGAGGAAAACACTGAAAAAGCTGATGCTCAAGCGGAAAATTCAGAGCCGGAAGAAGCAAAAGAATCCGATGAGGAAGAGGTCATCGTTGACCTTTCCAAAGCGGAAGAGCCGGAAGAACCCAAGGAAAAAAAGAAAGTTCTTTTTGAAAACGCAAAAAAACACATCAACAAAAGAAGAAAGCATAAATATGTTGCAACCGTAGGCATGGTGCTCATAGCCCTTGCTGTTATCGGAAGCATCGCCCTTTGCTCCGTGCTCATTACTCTTGGGGCAAGGCTTCTTGATAACACCAATCAGAAGGAAGCCTTTGAATGGAAGGTTTATCCTCTTCTTATGTTTGACCCGGCGACTTTTGAGGATCCAAAACAGCTTGATGAAGAGCTTTTGCTTAAATCCGCTCTTTGGGCAACGCTTTTTGAAAACAGAACGAAATATGCCTATGATAATTTCGGCTATCTTCTTGTTCCGGCTTCAGACCTTGACGTTGCCGCAAAAAGCCTTTACGGAAACAACATAACCCTTGAGCATAAAACTTTTGCAGAGGGCTATGACTATACCTATACCTACTATGAGGAAACCAACACCTATACTGTTCCGGTAATGGGCCAGACGGCATCCTATACTCCGAAAGTTGTTGACATAAAGAAAAACGGCGATATATATACTCTTATAGTAGGCTATGTTTCTCCGACGACACTTTGGAGCGTAAGCGAGGAAGGTTCCTCCGAGGGTGTTCCGGATAAATATCTCTATTATGATCTTGAAAAGATCGACAGAGGTTCTTTTATAATAAAATCCGTAAGGACCATTCCGGAGGACGAACTTCCGGAAGACCTTGAAGTTTCCGATATGCAGTTTATGAACCAGACCCAGTATATCGACTATGACGCCGCTATGCAGGAACAGATGGCTGAACAGTTAGAAGAAAACGAAGCTGCCGAAGACGAAACAAAGGAAGATTCTTCCACTGAAGAAGGGGATACTTCCGAAGGCGAATAATTTTTATAAAAAAACAGATCCCGCAGGAAACTGCGGGATTTTTTATATTCCGGAAAGGTTTTGCATAAAGTAGGATTTTGTAATTTTTCATTGAAAAAGAAAGGGCATAGTGTTATAATTATATAAATATTTTATAATGGATGAGTGTTTTTGACTGCGGAGGTTATGGGATGAAAAAATGGAAACTGATGCCGGGCAATCCCGGAAAAGCAAAACATATTGAAGATGAGCTTGGAGTTCCCGCTCTTGTAAGCGAGGTTCTTGTTGCAAGAGGAATAGATACCCCCGCAAAGGCAAAGGATTTTATTGCAAGGGAGATACCTTTCAGCGATCCTATGTCTTATCGTGATATGGATAAGGCAGTTCAGCGTATTAATGAGGCCCTTGATGAGGGCGAGCGCATCTGTGTTTACGGCGACTATGACTGTGACGGAATGACTGCAACGGTTCTTCTTTATGACTATCTTGCTTCCATCGGATGCGATGTATGGTATTATATTCCGGACCGCGAGACCGAAGGTTACGGTCTTAATAAAGGTGCCATCGACTATATCGCATCAAAAGAAACAGACCTTATCGTAACCGTTGATAACGGTGTTTCTGCAATAAACGAAATAGATTATGCTTCCTTCCTCGGAATAGACGTTGTTGTTACCGACCACCATAAACCGAGAGAGGTTCTCCCGGATGCCGTTGCGGTTGTTGATCCGCACAGAGAGGATGAAACCGGAGAGGAACTTTATAAAGAACTTGCCGGCGTCGGCGTTGCATTTAAGCTTGTATGCGCCCTTGAAAATGATAACGGCTGGGGAATCATCGAACAGTACGCAGATCTTATCTGCATCGGTACGGTTGCGGATATTGTTCCCCTTACCGGTGAAAACAGGATACTTGTTCGCCAGGGACTTTCCGTTATGAGCGAAACCGCAAACATGGGATTAAGGGCCCTTCTTGAAGAAACCGGTCTTGCGGAAAAACAGCTTTCCGCAGATATGATAGCCTTTGGCCTTGCGCCAAAACTCAACTCCGCCGCAAGACTCGGTTCCGCATATCAGGTAACGGAACTTCTTACCACGGAGGACGAAGAACTTGCCCATCAGCTTGCATCGGATCTTTGTGAACAAAACCGACAGCGCCAGCAGCTTGAACAGGAGATTGCAAAGGATATCGACGCTCTGTTCATTGAAAAAGCGGACATCCTCAATGACAGAGTTGTTGTTCTTGACGGAGAAGGCTGGCACCACGGCGTTATCGGTATCGTATGTTCAAAGGTTGTTGAACGCACCGGAAAACCCTGTGTTCTTATTTCACGCGACGGAGAAGAGGCAAGGGGTTCCGCAAGAAGCGTTGAGGGCTTCTCCATGATAGATGCGGTAAGCTATGCTTCGGAATATCTTACCCGCTACGGCGGTCATCCTTTTGCCGCAGGTATGAGCCTTGATTCAGATAAAATTACAGATTTCCGCAGAGCGGTGAATGAATTTGCGGCGAAAAACTTCCTCCAGATGCCGGTATATACCCAAAAGATTGATAAGGTTATGGATCCTGCGGAGCTTACCGTAAACAATATTTCCTCCCTTCGCCTTTTGGAACCTTTCGGTGCTTCCAACGAAGTCCCGGTCTTTGCGTTCCGCAAAGTTCTTGTTGACGGAATTTATCCCATAGGAAACGGAAAACACCTTCGCCTTCGCTTTAAAAAGGCCGGTATGGTTTTCTATGCGGTATATTTCGGAATGACCGCGGAGGAATTCCCCTATGTTCAGGGTGAGATAGTAGATATTGCCGCAACCTGTGAAGTTACCGAATACGGCGGCGAAGAAAGAGTTTCCGTAAAAATCAGGGACGTAAGACCTTCTTCTCTCAGCCAGGAAAAACTTTTCAGCGGAAACCTTATTTATGACGGATACAAACGCGGCGAACCGGTTCCGGAAGAGGATATTCCGGAAAGAAACGATTTTGCCGTTGTTTACAGATTTATCAGAAACAACGCGAATTTTAAAGGCGAGCTTGACGTTCTTTTTGGCCGTATCACCGGCCAGAACAAGGAATATCCCATGGATTCCTGCAAAATGCGTCTTTGCCTTGATATTATGGAGGAAATGGGGCTTATCACCAGAAAATTTGACGGAAAATCCGAGGAGATAACCCTTAACCCCCAGTCCCAGAAGGTAAATATGGAAGATTCAAAGCTTCTTGAAAAAATAAAAAGAGGAAATATCTGATAAAAAACACATCAGATGAAAGGCGGTGAAAATATGCCCGAATATTTTGCGGAATTAAGACAGGCCATTGATACTAATAAAGGTTATGACGTTGAAAAAATAGAGCGGGCCTATGCCCTTGCCAGAAGCGCTCATGCGGACCAGAAAAGAGCCACCGGTGAACCTTATATCATCCATCCGGTTGCCGCCGCGCTGACTGTTGTTCAGCTCGGTATGGATACTGATACAGTATGTGCTGCGCTTCTTCACGATGTGGTAGAGGATACTTCCGTTACGCTCGAAGAAGTAAAAAAAGAATTCGGCGAGGACGTTGCGGCAATGGTTGACGGCGTTACAAAGCTGAGCAAGATCAAGTTTGTATCCAAAGAGGAAGCCCAGGCGGAAAACGTTCGTAAAATGATGATAGCCATGGCAAAGGACGTTCGCGTTATAATTGTTAAACTTGCGGACAGACTCCATAACATGCGTACCATCGACGCAAAACCCCCGGAAAAACAGCGCAAAACAGCTCATGAAACCATGGAGATATATGCCCCGCTTGCACACAGACTCGGTATCCGCCCCATTATGGAGGAACTTGAGGATAGATGCATCCGTATTCTTGACCCGGTAGGCTATAAAGCTATCGAAGAGAGAATGGAACTTGAAAAAGCGGAACAGCAGGAGTTCCTTGATCACCTTCAGGAGAAAATAAACGAGCGTCTTGCCGGTCAGGATTTTAAAGCAACTCTTACCGGAAGAATAAAAAGCGTTTACGGAATTTATCGCAAAATATATACCCTTGGAAAATCTTTTGAGGAAATTTATGATATTTATGCGGTACGCGTTATTGTTGACACGGTTTATAACTGCTATTACGTTCTCGGTCTTATGCATGACCTTTTCAGACCGATTCCGGACCGCTTCAAGGATTATATTTCCACCCCGAAACAGAACATGTATCAGTCCCTTCACACAACCTGTATTGATGAAAAGGGAATACCTTTCGAAATCCAGATCAGAACATGGGATATGCACCATACCGCGGAATACGGTATCGCTGCCCATTGGAAATATAAAGCGGGAATTCAGGGAAAATATAAACTTGAAGAACGTCTTGCTTGGGTTCGCCAGATGCTTGAACAGCAGCAGGAACTTGATGACGTCGAGGATATCGTAAGCTCCATCAAAACCGATATCGCCATGGATGAGGTTTTTGTTTTTACCCCCAAAGGCGACGTTATCAACCTTCCGGTGGGTTCGACCATTGTTGACTTTGCATACGCTATTCATACCGCGGTCGGCAACAGAATGACCGGCGCAAAGATAAACGGAAGAATCGTTCCGCTTGATACGGAAGTTAAAACCGGCATGATCGTCGAAATAATGACAACAAATGCCGCCGGACACGGCCCGAGCCGCGACTGGGTAAATATTGCAAAGACCAGCGGCGCAAGAGCAAAGATAAGAAGCTGGTTCAAAAAAGAACGCCGCGATGAAAACATTGCGGAAGGCAGAATCATTCTTGAAAAAGAATTCCGCCGCAACGCGATCATCCTTAATGAACGCGACCACACGGAATTTCTTGAGGAAATTGCAAGGCGCCAGCATTGCAACAGTATTGAGGACCTTTATGCCGCAATCGGATACGGCGGTATAAGCATGTCGAAGATCCTTCCGTGGGTAAAAGAAGAATACAGCAAAAAATATAGATCTCCGGAAGAAATTGTTCCGGAAGTTGTTAAGCCAAAGCGCAAACCCAAGGCCAGCAGCGGCGTTATTGTTGAAGGACTTGAGGGATGCCTTGTTAAGTTCGGCCACTGCTGCAATCCTCTTCCCGGTGATGAGATAATAGGCTATATCACCCGAGGTTCCGGAGTTACCATCCACACCTGCAACTGCAAAACCGCCGTAAACGGCATTATCGATAAGGAGCAGGAGGGAAGATGGGTAACCGCAAGCTGGAGCGACAACATCAAAGATACTTATAAAACCAACGTTCTTGTTCACGGTATGGACAGAAGCGGATTTGTTGCGGATGTTTCCGTAACGGTTGCGAACCTTCATGTTCCGATGCACACCCTTCTTGCAAGAGAGCTTCCGGACCATCAGGCGGAAGTTCGTCTTACCATTGAAACACAGGGCGTTGAACAGCTGCGCGGAACCATCGAAGCGCTCAAGCGCATCCGCGGCGTTGACAGCGTTGTCCGTATGTAATCTGAAAGGAAATGCAAAAATATGAAAGCTGTTTTGCAAAGAGTGCTTTCCGCTTCGGTGGAATGTGAGGGAAAAACCGTTTCGGAAATCGGAAAAGGTTTTATGGTCCTTCTTGGGGTAACAAAAGAAGATACTCCGGAGGAGGCTGATACCCTTGCGGCAAAAATCGCCGGCCTTCGAATCTTTGAAGACGAAAACGGAAAAATGAACCTTTCTCTTGAAGATGTGGGCGGCGAAGTTATCGTTGTTTCAAACTTCACTCTCTGTGCGGACTGCAAGCACGGAAGAAGACCTTCGTTCATCAACGCTCAAAGGCCCATCCAGGCCAACGAGCTTTATGAATATTTTATCAAAAAACTCAAATTCAACGGTGTTCCAAAGGTCGGAACAGGCGTTTTCGGCGGCGATATGCAGGTGCATATCCAGAACGACGGCCCTGTTACCCTTATCCTTGATACCGACGAATGGAAATAATTTTTTGGGAGGAAATACAATGGAAATTCATGAACTTGTAGTTGGACCCCTTAAAACAAACTGCTATATCGTAACATCCGATATGAACCATGCGGTCATTATCGATCCGGGCTTTGATGCGGAAAAAATTGCCGCAAAGATCCGTGAACTTGGCGCAAAACCGAAGTTTATTCTTCTTACTCACGGACATTTTGACCATATCGGCGCAGTTAACGCACTTAAAAAGACCTTCCCGGAGATGAAATCTGTCATCCTTGCGGAGGATGAGGACATCTGCCTCGATCCGAGCCTTATCAGCAAGGAAATAGGTGTTGTTACAAAGCCGGATATGCTTTTTGCAGACGGCGATATCGTAAAGCTTGATGACCTTGATTTTAAATTTATCGCAACTCCCGGCCATACCAAGGGCTGTGCCTGCATTATGGTTGAAAGAAAACTCTTTACCGGAGATACACTTTTTGCCCGCGGCTACGGAAGAACCGACCTTTACGGCGGTTCCACAAGGGATATGAAAAACTCTCTTAAAAAACTCGGCGCACTTGAGGGCGATTATGAGATCTTCCCGGCGCACGGTCCGGGCAGCACGCTTGACCTTGAACGCTATGCAAACCCCTATCTCAGAAAAGCAATGGGTCTTGGAATCTGATGGTACTTATAATTGATTCCCACCCCTACCGTTATGAAGCAGAAGCTCTCTGCCGCATGTTTTTGCGCGGCAGGGAGCTTAAAATATTTGAAGGAGCGGATATTCCGGAGGATGATTTCATTTATACCTTCGTTTCCGACAGTGATATTTCCGTAAGAGTTAAAATCGACGGAAAAGACCTTTCTGCAAAAGCGGAAAAAACCGAAAATCCGGCCCAAAAGCTGGAATATCTTCTTTATGAACTGCTTTCGCAAATAACAGGAATAACCCCGAAATGGGGTACCCTTACGGGCATACGCCCGGTAAAACTTGCCCTTTCCATGATGGATAAGGGCCTTTCTGCAGAAGAAGTGCGCGAAAAATTTAAAAAAGAGCGCCTTGTTTCCGATGAAAAGCTGGATCTTCTTTTGAGCACAGCCGAGCACGAAAGAGCAATAAGGGCTTTTTCAAAACCGGAATCCGTGAGCATGTATATTTCGATCCCGTTCTGTCCGAGCAGATGTTCCTACTGTTCCTTCACTTCCCACGCCATTGAAAAGGCCGCAAAGCTTATTCCACAGTATGTTGACCTTCTCTGTGAGGAACTTAGGGATACGGCAAAGCTTATGGATGAGCTTGGGCTTCATCTTGAAACGGTTTATATGGGCGGCGGAACGCCAACGGTGCTCACACCGGAACAGATGGACTGGGTTTTGAGCACGGCAAGGAGCTCCTTTGACTTTGGTTCTGTGAGGGAACTTACCGTTGAGGCGGGAAGACCGGACACCATAACCCCTGAAAAGCTTGAAGTCATGAAGAGAAACGGCGTCGGACGCATAAGCATAAATCCCCAGACCATGGATGACGGTGTTCTTGAACGCATAGGAAGAAAACATACCGCAAAAGACGTTGTGGATGCGTTTTATATGGCAAGAAGCTTTGGTTTTGATAACATAAATATGGACCTTATCTCCGGACTTCCCGGCGATGATTTTGATAAATTCAGAAAGACCATAGATTCGGTGCTCGAACTTGACCCGGAAAACATAACTTTGCATACTCTTACGGTAAAACGCAGTGCGGATCTTGTAAACGATGCTCAAAATATGCTCAGCAGAACAGTTGACGAGATGAATGAGCACGCATTCCGCTGCTTTGATGAAGCAGGATATTATCCGTACTATCTTTACCGCCAGAAAGGCACTGTTGAGGCCCTTGAAAACACCGGATTTTGCAAACCCGGAAAAGAGGGCATCTATAATGTTTTCATTATGGATGAAACTCATACCATTCTTGCAACAGGCGCCGGAGGCGTTACAAAGATGAAAGACCCGCACGGGCCCAAAATTGAACGCATATTTAACTTTAAATTTCCGTATGAATACATTGACAGATTTGACCTTATGAACGAAAGAAAAGAACAGGTGAGAGATTTTTATGAACGCTATCCTCTCTGATGCGGTTTTTGATATTGCGAAAATAAACGCCGAAATTGCACTTGATGAAAAGAAAGCGCTTTTTGATGCGGAAAAAACCGTTGACGAAGAAGTTGAAAAAACCGCACAAGCTGTTTTTGAAAGCGGGGCAAAGGTTGTTTTGGTTTCCGGACGCTCTGCCTCAGGAAAAACGACTTTTACCCGCAAGGTCTGTGAAAAGCTTTTGGAAATGGGAAGAGAAGCAAGGCATATTTCCCTCGATGATTTTCTCCTTGGAATGGGATATATGCCCATAAACGAGGACGGAACTTTTGATATGGAAAGTATCCTTGGCCTTGATACCGCACTTGCCAATAAGAATATCAGACTTTTGATTGAGGAAGGAAAAGCGGATTTTCCCACCTTTGATTTTACAAAGCAGAGCAGGGGAGAAAAATGGAACAGGGTAGAACTTGGAAAAAACGGCCTTGTTATGATAGAGGGCATCCATGCCCTCAACCCTCTTCTTACGGAAAATATTCCGCAGGACGCAATACTGCGTATTTTTATCGAGCCGAAAAAGGAATATGTTCTTAACGGAAAAACCGTTTTTGATAAAAGGGATATCCGTCTGATAAGAAGAATGACCAGGGACGAACTTTTCCGCGCATGGGAAACGGAAAAAACTCTTATCCAATGGAAAAGCGTTCTTGAGGGAGAAAAACTTTATATAGAGCCGTATATTGAACTTGCGGATATAAAGGTAAACAGTTCCGTTGAAACGGAAATGGCGGTTTTTGCGGATGTTCTTCCGAAGATGCTTTCAAAAATCCAAAAAGATTCGCCCTATTTTAAAGCAGCGGAAGATTTTTGCGCAAAGCTTTTGCTTTTTAGCAAGGCTGAAAAAGAAAAATTGCCGAAAGATTCGCTTATAAGGGAGTTTGTTGGTTGATTTTTACATATTAGAGGTATATAATTAAAAAGGAATATTTTGCGGAAAAGGAGAAATTAATCATGTCTGAATTTGACGATTTTATCAGAGGCATTGGCTCTGACATAAAAAATGCAGCCGAACAGGTTGGCAAAAAAGCAGAAGAAACTTTTGAGATTTCCAAACGCCGTGCGGAAAAAATGAAAATAAAGGGACATATCCAGTCTCTTTATCAGCGCCTTGGCGAACTTACTTACGGCGGAATGAAAAACGGCGAAGATGTTTCTGAAGAAACCGCAGAGATCATCGAAAAACTCGATGCTGCTTTTGCACGTGTTGAGGAACTTTTTGATGAGATCAACGCTATCAAAAACGGCACCTATGTTCCCGAAGAAGAGGAAATCGACTGGGACGAAGAATATGCCGAAGGTTATGACGAAGAAATGACCGAAGAAATTGTTGCCGAAGAACCTGCAGCAGAAGAGGTTGTTGAAGAAGCAACCGAAGAACCCGCTCCCGCAAAGGAAGCGGAATTTGATATCAACGTTGACTGAAGTTAAAAAACGGAGGCAGTAAAAATGACCTATAATCAGATCAAAGGCTCGGCAGAATATATCCTTGCACAGACAAGGATCCGCCCGAAAATTGCCGTTATCCTCGGCAGCGGCCTCAATCCGATTTCTTCCGAAATCGAAAACGCAACAAGGATTCCTTATAAAAACATCCCGAGGTGGAACTCCACTACAAATCCGGATCATGAGGGCGTTCTTGTTATCGGAACTCTTGATAAAACTCCCATTGCTGTTATGAGCGGAAGACTTCATCAGTATGAGGGCAATTCCATGAAGGAATGTGCCTATCCTGTTGCGGTTTTCAAAGCCATGGGCATTGAAAAGATCATCATCACCAATGCCGCCGGAGGAATCAACACCAACTACAGAAACGGCGATTTTGTTCTTCTTACCGACCATATCAAGTTCTTTAACGAAGGTCCGCTTACCGGTGAGGACGCATCCATCCTTGGCGGAAACAGATTCTTTGATATGAGCGATACTTACTGCGAATATCTCCGCAACCGTGTTGCAGGCGCTTTTGAAGCAGAAAACGGAAGAAAGCTTCATCAGGGCGTTTACGCATATATGCCCGGTCCCCAGTTTGAAACTCCGGCAGAGATAAGAATGCTCCGTACCCTCGGCGCGGATGTTGTCGGAATGAGCACCGTTCCGGAAGCAATCATGGCCGCGGCATGCAACATAAAAGTTCTCGGAATTTCCGTTGTATCCAACATGGCGGCGGGAGTTGAAAACAAAAAACTCTCCGGCGAGGACGTTAACGAAACCTGCGCTTCTATCAAGGAAGATTTTAAAGCCCTCATCCACACCGCTGTAAGAATTCTTGAGGAGGAAAAATAAAATGCTCTTTAAAGACATAACCTATATCGACGAAAACTTTAATGCCGTTGAACACGCATATATCGGAACCAAAAACGGCGTTATCGATTATATCTCCACCGAAAAACCGGATTGGGGCTATGGCGAAGTTTATGACGGCCAGGGAAAAGTTCTTATCCCCGGTTTTGTAAACAACCATTGCCACGCCGCGATGGGCCTTATGCGCGGTTATGGCGAGGGACTTCCGCTTCACAGATGGCTTGAAGAAAAAATCTTTCCTTTTGAATCAAAATGGGATGAAAACAGCATCTATTGGGCAGGTCTTCTCGGCATGGCAGAAATGATTGCCTGCGGAACAACCTCTTTCAGCGATATGTATTTCTATGATGCGGTTGCAGAAAAAGTTGTTCGCGAATCCGGTATCAAATGTAATTTTGATAACCCGCCCATCTGCTTTGACGGAACCCCTCTTAAAAAACAGAAATATTTCCCGCCGGTGGACGAAATGGTTAAAAAATTCGGCCGCAGCAAGGGACGCTTTGTTGAAGAATTCGGCCTTCATGCAGAATATACTTCCACCGAGCCTCTTGTAAAAGAAGTTGCGGCTTATGCAAAAGAAAACGGCGTTCGCCTTCATATCCACATGGATGAAACCAAGGTCGAGCACGAAAACTGCAAAAAGAACCGCGGAATGACAACCGCACAGTATTTTGAATCCTGCGGAATTTTTGAAAACAACGTAAACCTTGCTCATTGCGTATGGGTAGAGGATGAGGATATCGAGCTCCTTGCAAAATATCCCAATGTTTCCGTAACCCACTGCCCTTCCAGCAATATGAAGCTTGCAAGCGGATTTGCCCCCATCAGAAAGATGCTTGATGCGGGAATCAACGTATGCCTCGGTACCGACGGTGCTTCCAGCAACAACAACCTCAACATCATGGAAGAGATGCATCTTGCAGCAATGATCTGCCGCGGAAATACCGGCGACGCAGACAATGTTTCCGCAAAAGAACTCTTCAAGATGGCAACCGTAAACGGCGCAAGATCCCAGGGAAGACTTGATACCGGCGTTATCAAAAAGGGCAACAAAGCAGACCTTGTTGTTCTTGATTTCAATAAACCCCATCTTGTTCCCTGCTATGATGTTCTTACCAATATCGTTTTTGCTGCACAGTCTTCCGACGTTGTGCTCACCATGGTTGAGGGCGACGTTCTTTACCGCGACGGAAAATATAAGACCATCGACATCAATAAAGTTTTCGACAAAATCAGCTATTATCTCCCCAAAATCCTTGAACAGCTTTGATTTTTTCAGAATATCCGACAAATTTTACTGTGACCGGAAAGAAATCTTTCCGGTCACAGTTTTGAAATTTTATTGAAAGGGGGACGGCTTTTGAGTTCCAAAAAACAGAATTTTCTTCAGGGCGCGCTGATACTCAGCGTTGCGGCAATAATCGTAAAGCTGATAGGCGCTGTTTATAAAATTCCGCTGATGAACATCATCGGCGGCGAGGGATTCGGCTATTACAACACAGCTTATACTATTTTTACCCCCCTCTATACCATTGCCACCGCAGGAATCCCCGTTGCGGTTGCAAGAATGGTTTCAGAATGCATGACCCTCGGAAGATACAGGGATGTTCGCCGTATCTTCCAGATATCCATGACCTGTTTTCTTGTAACGGGTACCGTTGGAAGCCTTATTATGCTTTTTGGAAGCAGATTCCTTGCGGGAACAGTCTGTGGAAACCCCGGGGCTTTTCTTGCGGTTATCGTACTTTCTCCCGCGGTTTTCTTTCTTTGCATGACGAGTGCGTACCGCGGATATTACCAGGGTCTTAGAAATATGTATCCCACCGCCACATCACAGGTTATTGAGGCAGTGATAAAAGTCGTTGTGGGCCTTGCGCTTACGGTTCTTGTTACGAGCCTTGGTATTTCCGAATATGCGGAAACGGGAAAATTTCTTGGTATCGACCTTGGACTTCCGTCCGAAGGACTTTCCGAAGCATCAGCTATCGCACCTATTGCCGCCGCGGCAGCTATTGCCGGTGTTATGATCTCCACCATGGCCGGAATGCTTTATATGATGATACATTATCATATAAAAGGCGACGGCATAACCCAGCCGGAACTTTATGATGCGCCGGAGGCAACTTCAAAGAAAAAACTTCTTAAAACCCTTGTTACTATTGCGGTGCCGGTATGTCTTGCGACCCTTTCAACCAACATCACGAACCTTATTGACCTTGTTTCGCTGATGAACCGCATGGAATACGCCATCCGCCTTGACCATATCACCATTCTTGAGATGTATGAGGGCCTTTTCCCGGAGGGACTTGAGCTTGACGGAATTCCAAACTATCTTTACGGCGTTTATTCCGGTATGCCGGTAACGCTTTTTAACCTTGTTCCGGCTATCGCCATGACTTTTGGAACAGCGGCACTGCCGAATGTTGCGGCGGCATGGACTTCTCATAACCGCCACCGCATCAAAAACTCCATCGATACCGTTCTTCGTCTTACTACCCTTATTGCTATTCCGGCGGGCATCGGTCTTTCCGTAATGTCCAAAGAGGTACTTTCTCTTCTCTATCCCCTCCGCATGAACGAGGTTGAGATTGCGGCGCCTCTTCTTCAGGTAATGGGCATAACGGTAATATTCGTCTGCACCTGCGCTTCCTGCCACAGCATCCTTCAGGGTATCGGTAAGGAACGTCTTCCGCTGATATTCATGCTCATAGGTGCGGCGGTAAAACTTGCATTCAACTATATTTTTGTTGCCGTTCCAAGCTTTAACATCCAGGCTGCCCCTTATGGTTCTTTGCTTTGTTATGTATTAATAATGTTAATAGATATAATAGCAATAAACCGCCATGCGCAGATAAGGATAAATCTTTATTCAACCTTTATCCTTCCGCTTGGATGCGGAATCCTTTGCGGAATCGGCGCAAAACTTTCCTATTATCTTTTCGATATTCTTCTTTCGGAAAGACTTTCTACTGTATGCGCCATCGGCGTTGCGGTAATAATTTATGGTGTAACGATACTTTTGACCAAAGGAATCACAAAAAAAGATTTTTTAATGGTTCCAAAGGGCGAAAAAATCGCGAAAGTACTTGAAAAAATCCATCTGTTGAGATAAAATAGTGGGAGGCCGCGCTATGAGGAATGATTTTGTAAAAAAGGAGAAGTATTCCACAGAGGATCTTCTTGAGATAATGTCACTTCTTCGAAGCGAAAACGGCTGCCCTTGGGATAGGGAACAGACCCATGAATCCATCCGCAAAAATTTCATAGAAGAAACCTATGAAGCGGTGGAGGCCATCGACCTTAAAGACCCGGCTATGCTTAGGGAGGAACTGGGCGATGTTCTTTTACAGGTGGTGTTCCATGCCCAGATGGAAAAAGAAAAGGGCAATTTTGATTTTGGCGACGTTTGCGACGATATCTGCAAAAAGCTTATAATCCGCCATCCCCATATTTTCGGGAATGAGGATATTGCTTCCGCAGATAAGGTTGCAGACAGATGGGACGAAATCAAAAAAGAGACCAAAGGACAGAAAACAGGAACCGAAACTCTTCGCGCTGTTCCGAAACAGCTTCCGGCGCTTATGCGCTGCGCAAAGCTTCAGCAGCGTGCGGAAAAATCCGGGGGATACCATTTTGATATCGCCTGGTCGCTTAGAAAGCTTGATGAAGAGGTTTCTGAATTGCGTGAGGCAATTGTTTCAAACAGCACTCTTCGCTGCGGCGAAGAGATCGGCGATTTGCTTTTCTCTGCGGTTTATGCCGCAAGAACTTTGGATCTTGAGCCGGAGGAATGCCTTACCGCATCTTCCGAGAAATTTATAAGGCGCTATGACGCCGCGGAAAAAATCGCGGAGGAAGAGGGAAAATCCCTTTCGGACTTCCGCGGAGAGGAACTTTCCGCTCTTTGGAATAAAGCCAAAGAAAGAACAAATCAAAAACGCGGATAATCCGCAGACAGTTAAAAAACGGAGGTATATTAAAATGACTAAATCTGATCTTATCGCAGCAGTTGCAACCAAAATCGGTTCTTCCAAAAAAGACAGTGAAAAAGCTGTTGCAGCAGTTCTTGAATCCATCACCGAAGCTCTTGCAAACGGCGAAGCTGTTCAGCTTGTTGGTTTTGGCACTTTTGAAGTAAAAGAGCGCGCAGCAAGAAAAGGTATCAACCCCAGAACCAAAGAAACCATCGACATCGACGCTTCCAAACTTCCTTCCTTCAAAGCAGGCAAAGCTCTTAAAGAAGCAGTTAAATAATTTAACAAGTTGCTGATAAGTTCCCCTGCCGCAAGGCAGGGGATTTTTGATAATAAAAACGCCCCTTGCTAAAGGGGAGAGGGCAGTAAAGCGGCTAAAGGGATTTAATAAAAATGAATCCCTCCACCGCCTTCGGCGGTCCCCCTCCCTTTGACAAGGGAGGCTTATAAATAGAAGAGGTTATTCTTATGCGTTTGGATAAATATTTAAAGGTAACAAGACTTATAAAGCGCCGCACCATCGCAAACGAAGCCTGTGACGCAGGAAGAGTTCTTGTTAACGGAAAAGTTGCAAGGGCATCCTATGAGGTCAAGGAGGACGATATAATTGAGATCCAGCTTGGCCAAAGGCCCCTTAAAGTCCAGGTTGTTTCCATTGTTGAATCCACCAGAAAAGAGGACGCCGCCCAGAACTACAGGGTAGTGGAATAAAAAACGCCTTCCCCTTTGGGGGAAGGGGGACCGCGAAGCGGTGGATGAGGGAATATGAAATATCTTGAGACTAATAAAAATCTTAATGAATCCGCAAGGATTCTTCGTAAAAATATGACACCGGAAGAAAAGCATCTTTGGTATGATTTTTTGAAAAGTTATCCCGTTCAGTTCAACAGACAGAAAGTTATAGGCAATTATATCGTTGATTTTTATTGCAAAACTGCAAAGGTTGTTATAGAAATCGATGGCTCGCAGCATTTTGAAAAAGAAACTGTGGAATATGATGGAAAAAGAACGGAATATTTGAACGGTCAGGGAATCGAAGTTGTCAGGTTTCTAAATAAGGATATAAGAAACAATTTCGAAAATACGTGCGCTTATATAAATACTATTATTGAAAAGCGGATGGGATAAGCCCTCATCCGTCTTTTTGTCTGCAAAACGCAGACAAAAATCCACCTTCCCCCAAGGGAAGGCTATAAAAATATTCCAATTACGGCTAAAAGTTACAAAAATGTAACTTTTGTAATCATTTTTCAATATTTTTGTAAAAAAGATGTTGACATTTGGTTTTTGGTATGTTATATTATGGACGTGATAAATGTTACAAATTGGTTAAAAAGTTTGTAACCGAAATAAAAACTCTCCAAAAGAGTTGCAAACCGGGCATTTATCACCGTATACGTTTAGAATAGTTCGATTTGGAGAGACGGACTTTTCTGATAATTGCTCAAAAAATATTTTAGGAGGAAAACTAACATGAAAAAAGCTCTTGCTCTTGTTCTTGCTCTTGTTCTTGCACTCAGCATGGCTGTTTCTGCATTCGCTGCAGAACTCGTAGTTCTCAAACCTGCTGACAAAGATGCTGACGACAAACTCGTTATCGATGTTGTTGACGGCAAAGACGAAACCGTTCTCTACACCCTCGGCGAAAAAGCAACCTACTACATCGCTCTTGCTAACGAAGAGTACAAAGATGTTGCTGTTTCCACCAACGGCGTTGTTTCTGCTGAACTCGTTAAATACGATCCTGAAAAAATGGTCGTTAACGGCATGGATATCTTCTATGATGTAACCGAAAAAGGTGTTGCAGTTAAAGAAGATCTTACCTATGAAGCTGCTAAAGCTGAAGCAGAAAAACTCAACAACGACGGCAAAGTAACCTACTATGGCTACAAACTTGCAACCAACGTTAACATCATCAAAATCACCGTTGCTGACAACTATTCTGCAGCATACAAAGAGGGCACTCTCAAAATCACTGCAACCCTCAAAAAAGAACCCGTTTCCGCAACTCTCACCGTTATCAACGATGTAACCATTTTCGAATATGAAAACGTTAAATGGGCTGCTGAAAACTACAAAGCAGACGGCACCGGCGCAAAACTTTACTGCGGTGAACTCGGTTATTCCGACTATGCAACTGCAGAAAACGGCTACGGCAAAGATTACATCCCTGGCGATCTCCGTACCGCTGATGATGCAGCAGTAGTATCCACCACTGCTTTCCGTGCAATCGCTGGCAAAAACCTCACTGTTGACTGCGAAAAAGGTCTCGAAGTAACCCTTAAAGAGATCAAAGCTGGCCAGAAAGGTGTTAACTTCAAACATTCTGACGTTGCTGCATACGACAAAAAAGGCAAAGCTGTAGAAATCGGTTCTGGTGATGCTGAATACATCGCATTCGGCTTCAAAGGCGATCAGGTTGTTCTCGGCGATTACACCATCACTGCTGACCTCGGCTGCACTTGGTACACCCTCCGTGAAACCTTCGGCTACAAAGTAGAAGAAGACGATATCGTTTCCTACTATGTTCTCAAAAACGGCAAAGTAGTTTCCGAAATCAAAGTTGACTACATGACTGCTGACATCGACGAAGAAGTTGTTCTTACCCTCAACGGTTCCAACTCCACCCTCGGCGAATACAAAGTAGTTATGGAAGTTCCTGCTGTTGAAGGCGAAACCAACCCCAACACCGGTGCTGAATCCGTTGTAGGCGTTGTTGCTGCTCTCGCAGTAGTTTCCGTTGCAACCGCTGCTGCTGTTTCCCTTAAAAAATAATTTAAGCTTAACAGACGCTTAGTAACTGAAATTTAACGAATCCCCCGGACCTCTCCATCCGGGGGATTTTTCTATATGGTATTAAAAAAGCCCGCAGGATCTGCGGTTTTTTTTGTTTGAGCGTTACGAAAAAGATACCCGGAGGACAAGAAAACGGGTGATCGCCTTGTATTAATTTGATAGCAAGGATAAAGCTTGCTCTGACCTGAAAATGCCGGAGGGCAAGAAAGCTGATGGCAGGAAGAACAGAGAAAGCAGAACGGATTTCTTTGTATATTTATATTTGTTTATATTATATACATATATAAATAATAGTATATATAGAGAACTTCTTTATACTATTATTATATATAGAAAAGAAAAAATTGGAATCGTTTCCAAAAGTGAAAAATAA
>JAFSDS010000082.1 GCA_017436125.1 Oscillospiraceae bacterium
AAGCCGTAATCTTCCGCATCAACTCTTATCTGTCCGCCGCTTACCTTGATATCACGCATAATATTAAGTCCGTCGTCACCGGCGCTGATAATGGCGGTTCCTTTTTTCATGCTGAATTCGCCTTCAACGTCCGCGCCGTGGTCTTCGGAATGAACATAAAGATATCCGCCGTCGATTATAAGTTTTCCGTTTTTGATATCCAGACCGTCATCCATAATCGGGTCTGCGGCGGTGCCGATTTCAACATGACCTTCTTTAATGGTAACGGTTCCGTCGTGAACTTCAATTCCGTCGTCGCTTTCGGTAACGCTGAGCCTTCCTTCGCCTTCAAAGGTAAGGTCTCCGATGACTAAAATCGAATTTCCGTATGTTCCTTCCAACTCATTGGTGCTGGTTTCAGCAAGGGTGTTTTCTCCCAAAAGTTTAATTGTAATATCCCTTGCGGCAAAAACGGCGGCATACTGATCCTGTAAAATATCAATATCCCTGAGAGCCAAAACGCCTTTTCCTATGAATTCATAATTATTGAGTTCAAGAACGCCGTCTTTATAATAAGCATATCCGCCGGTGGGTTTTTGGGTGGTTATATTTCCTTCGTTATCTATATATTCGCCGTTTTCAAGCGCTTTTCCGCCAACATATATATCATGAACTTCGGTTTCTTCGGTTCCGCAGATGCATTCCCCTTCGGAATATTTATGTTCTTCATATTTTTCGAAAGCACAATCGTCGCATCCAAGCCAGTGACCCGCTCCGGAGGTTTTATAGATATATCCCTCTTCAAAGGTGTGTTCTGCTTCATCAAGCACATATTCGCAGATGCATTTTTCATAGTGCTTTTCTTCGTCATAAACATATTCCCATACGTAGCAGTCTTCTTCCACCGTTTCTCCGCAAATTTCGCATTTTCCCGAATGGGTTCCGTCGCCGGAAGATTTATGACCTATCAAATATTCGTGAGCACAGAAGTTTCTGTCGCAGATATCGCAGTAAACAGTTTCGTTTTCGCTGGAGCAGAGTTCCTTCATATGTCTTTGGCATTTTTCGTTATCGCAGGTATGGTCGCCGTTTTCATCGGAACAAAGCCATTCCATTTTTTTCGCGCAGTTTTCGCTGTCGCAGGTATGGTTTTCGTCCTCATCGGTGCAAAGTCCTTCGATAAATACCTGACACTCGTCGCAGATATGGTCGTCATCTTCGTCTATGCAGGTGTGAACTTCGCTGCTGCATTTATCGCAAACGCTGTTGCCGTCTTCGTCAATATGTTCTTCTATGATCTGATAACTGCAGGTACCGCAATATTTATAATGATGAGTTCCTGAATAAGTGTACCAGTCGGGACTTATGTTGTGAGTTCCATAGGTTCCTTCAAATACTAAGCCGCATTTGCAGACATACCAATGTCCCACCTCATCATGAACAAGTTTATTATAGTAATGTCCTTCTTCAAAGGTTTCTTCACATTTGGGGCAAAAACCGGTGTGGATTTCCGGGTTCTCTTCCGAAAGAACCCATTCTTCAACTTCGTGTACATTATAACCGCAGTTTTCCCCGGTGCAGTAACAGCCTTCAAAGCTGTGGGCTTCCACATTTATTCTATTATCACAATAATAGCATTCGGTCCAATGCGCATCATTATTATAGGTGTGCCATCTGAAATCGCAGTCTTCGGTTATGGTTTCTCCGCATTCGCATTTAAATCTATGTGTATTTTCCGTTACCGGTTCATATCCGCTAATGCCTTCATGTATATGGACAAATTTAAGCCAGACGTTGCCGTCTTCCCCAAGTTCAAGAACGGCTCCGTCACGATCCGAAATAGTGATAAAGGAAACGTCGCTTTCGGTGATGGTGTATCCATCCGCCGGTTTAAAAATGATTTCTTCCTCTTCATAGTCAATCGCATAGGCGTGGAAATACAAAGTGTCTTTAATAGGGCCGGAAATAAAAACTTCGCTCTCTCCGTCGGCATAAATTCCGTGATCCATTCCCTGTGCGAAAATATCTCCCGCCATGGTCAGTTTTGAGCCGTGGGCTCTGACTGCGGAATCAAAATTTTGTGAATAAAGCTCGATTTTCTGGTCTTCGGCGGATTCAAGGGTGATTTCACTTCCCGGGAATCCATAAATCGCGGGTTTTCCCAAAATCTGAGCGCCGGTAACGGTTACTTTTCCCTCGGAATCGATTCCGCTGTAGTTTTTTGCATAAATATAAGAACCGTTCTGAACAACAACGCCGGAACTTTCGTCATATACATAAATGCCGGCTCCTGCGGTTTCGGTTTCCGCATAAATGAATATTTTATCAAGGATAAGCGTCGAACCGTTTGATACTCCGAAAAGATTGCCGTAGATATCTTCGCTTGCGCTGATTCCGTATTCGTTTCCTATGACGGTTATGGTTACGCCGCTGTCAATAAGTATTTGCTGGTTCTGTGTAAAATTTCCATGGAGCGTAATGGTTCCGCCGGTTTCCGCAAGGGAATCAAAAGCGTCCTTAAGTTTGGTATATTCCGTTGTTTCGCCATTATAGGTTGCCGTCACCACCGGTGTTGCTAACTCCTCGGCAAAAGCTTCCGCCGGAAAAATCCCGGCCACCATAATTAGGGCAATAATCATGCTAAAAATTCTTTTTTTCATATCTTTACTCCTTTTTTGGAATAGAATATAAGATTATATTTTAAACGATTTTTTACCTTAATTTATTATAATTTATATAACTAAGAGTTGGCAATTGTGAGTGTTTCCAAAATTTGTTGTAAAATTTTATAATAATTGCGACATTACCAATTTAATAAAAACATGATAAATTTGTGTACTTTTATCATAAAAAAGAGGAATTTTTTTATATAATAAGCTTTTTCAGGTTATAATCCTCTATTGTCCTTCTCTAACACGCCAAAAAAGCTTAAAAGTCAAAAAGTGCATATAAAAAACGCTTAACAATTTGCATTGTTAAGCGTTTTTTCGCGGTAAGCTATTTTGTGTTTGAACCTTCAGGTAATTTGATTAAAAGAACAATTAAAAATATCCTTACATCTAAAATTAGCATCAAACATAATTTTATCACATTTTTTCAATCATTTTCGCAACCTCAAGAAGTTCCTTTTTTGATGAAACTCCAAGCTTGTTATAAATGTTTTTGTTGTGATATTTAAGGGTGTTTTCCGTTATATTTAGTTTTTCGCGAATTTCCGCGGTGGTTTTTCCCTCAATATATAATCCGTAGATTTTTCTTTCTGCCGGAGTAAGTTCCCGAAAACCTTCCGCAAAATATTCGCAAATTTCTTTTTGGCTTTCAGAAAATTTTTGCTTTCCTTCATTTACAAAGTTGGCGTTTTTTATTTGCTCCTTAAAAAGTCTTTCTTCTTCCTGAACTATAAGATGGAGAATCAGAAGAAAAAGCTCACTTATGATATAAGAAATTGAAAGTAATTCAAAATCTATTTTTACTATCTGTTCTATAAACCACACTCCGATGTTTACTGAAAAAGCGCTTATAAGCACAATAATCTGCGCTGTGGAATCCATTTTGCGTTTTATCGCCGCATATACAACAACACCTATCATCGCACTGAAATAAAAAAGCAAATAGAGCAGATATACAAAATGCAAAGGCCCATAAACTTTATCAAGTGCAGAAGCCCCTCCAACTGTTATAAGGGAAACTTCTTTGTAATAAATATCCAGATATCCGGGGCTTGCGGCAATAACAAAAACAACAGTACCAATAAAAAATAATATTCCCGGAATCCACTTTTTATATTTTATTTTAACCAGATCCAGCATTATCATCAGCATCGAAATCGGAAGAAAAACCGACCCGAGATACGATATTCTGTTCGCCAGAAGCGCTTCTTCAAGCGTTTTTGAAGAAGCAAGACAAAAATAACCGGCATTTACTACCGCAACCGAACTGAAAAGAACCGTAAACCATGCTTCTTTTTTCCTGACAACGCAAAAATATCCCAAAAGCATAACAATTGCCAAAACAGCCATTATTCCATAAACCGTGACCAGACTCGCGCTTTTTTCTCCGATTTTTGCGCAACCCGAAAAAGCTGTCATCATCGACAGGATCAATATAAAATTTGCGGATAATTTTTTCATATCAAACTCCCAAAACCATAGTTTCTAAGGTTAAACGTCTGTTCCCACACTTTTGCCCACACCTTTTTTATTAAAAAAGATTTTTCCCACACTTTTTATCGGTTTTCGGGTGAGGACAAAAGTAAAGCTTTGCTTATAATTAAAATTGCAAGATAGTTAAGGAGGGCATATATCTTGTCTTTTGAAAATTGGGGTACCCTCTTTGTTTCAAATCCGCATTTTGAAATAAATTTTTTGCTTTTGCGCCAACAAAAGCAAAAAACGCCCCATTTTTTATAATTATATTATATTTTTAAAAAACGGTCAAGGGAGGTTTTATTTTGAAAAGAATTGTTGCGTTTTTGCTTGTATTTGTCCTCTGTTTTTCCGGATGCGGTTCCAATGAACCTTCCGCTGAACCGGAACAGAACGAGCCTGAAATTCCTTCTTCGACAGAAATTGAAGGCGAGTTTTTCAGTGCTGAAAACGTAAAAGCCGTTGTACCTGAAGGCTGGAAAGCTTTTACAATTGCAGACGTTTTTTCCGATGTTGAAGGCGCAAAAGATCCGGACGTAATCCAAATCTGTAAAGGCGCTGAAAGCGATTTTGACCTTTTCACAAATCCTTATGTACAGATAAATTATTATGGTCCGGATGTTGAGTTTTTTGCTCCCGGAAAAGACTGGTATACCGACACAGAGGATATAAAGCCTTTTAAAGCCGGAAACCACGAATGGCAGGGCTTTACCGGATACAGCGACGAATATCTTTTCGCAATGCTCTGGTGCATTGAGGGAGATATTGAATATCAGGCAACCATGTGGCTAAACGGCGAAAATATTTCCATAAACTACAATGACGAGGACGTTCTGGCAATTCTTGCAAGTGTTGCTCCAGCGGACGGAACCTCTTCTTCCGGCGTAACTTCTCCCATCGAAGAACCTCTTTCCGCCGAAGAAGCAATTTACGAAAGATATATAGGCGATTGGAACGGAGTCCTTAAAATTTATGACTGCACCGGTGATTATACTTCCCTTGAAAATGTTGTAACCGGCGCCTGTGCAAGAATCGTTCCGGATGAAAACGGCGAACTTTTCATCTTCATCGGACTTTATCTTGAAGGATTTTATATCACCTCCGCTTATTATGAAGTGGATTACAGTACCGAAAGCCTTTTTATAAGCGGCGATTATAACAGCGGTTCCTATGAAAACGTCGAAATTCTTGAGCATACCCCCGGAACCATCGGAATGACTTTCCCGGTCATCCAGCCCAACGGAGAATTTTATTTCACAATAAACCTCCGCAGAATCGGCGATGAAAACTGGACCAATGAAGACCCTGCCTTAACCCCAGCGGACGTTGATCATTTCAGAGGCATGACATTTGAGCAAATTGCTGGAATGATGGGATATACTTCGAGCCAGTATCCTCCGGCAGAGCTTTTTGAAAACATTAAAGACTCTTCCGGTTCCAAAAACACCGAACTTGGAGATAAAGCCGGTGCGGACGGTATTGTTGCGGATTATGAAGCCCTTAAAACCGGACTTGAATGGTGCAAAACGGAAAGAACCTATGATTCCACTTATGACGAAGTTGCGGCGCAGTTCGGTGTTCACGGTTTCTTTGTTGATGAATTCGGCGACAAACCCTACCGCCGCTACAGATGGTTTTATGACGACAGCAACTATGTCACCGTTACATTCGAAGTAAAACCTGACGGAAGCGAAACCTGGAATGTGACCGCCTGGGAGGGCATTAAAGACTGATTTATATTCACTTCTTTTCTTTCTTAAAAAAAATGAGCACGGAGAAAAATTTCTCCGTGCTCATTTTTGTTTTGTGCGTGCTCGAAAGATTTTTTAAATCAGCCCATTGCACCGCCGCAATATTCACAGCAGCCGTTTGCATCCGGAATAGTGGTTGCGCCGCACCATGGACAAGTCATTGCTGTTTTCGGTGCTGCAGCAATTTCAGCTTCTTCCCTTACCTGTTCACGAACTTCGGTAAGAGCTTTTTTGATTTCCTCACCCATTGCTTTATATTCGCGGTATTCAAGGTTGTTTTCCGGACGTGCGGGAATATTTCCTCTTGTTTCGATTTCAACACTGCTTCCGTTAAGACGGAATCTGATTTCATCAAAATACGGGTTGCGAACGTTTATAACAATGTCAAAATCATAGGAATATTCATATCTCGGCGGAACATAGCTGACTTCGCCGTTTTCGGTATCACGCATGATTTCTCTTCTGTCTTCGTCAATGTCAATACTGCATCCGGTAACATCGGAAAAATCGAGTACGTCGGGATTTGCGGCAACAAGATTTCTTTCATCTGTTACCATAAATTTGCGCGCATCCTCATCAAGAAGTATCTTCATGTTTTCGCCGAAAGTTCTTGTGGTTCTGAATTTTTCAACCTCAGCTTTATTTGCTTCGCGATAATCAAGCTGTTCGCGGATTTCCGCAATGGTGGAACTTCTTCTGTCGCTGAACCAGGGAGAAAGTTTTTTCTGGCAATCTCCGCACATTACTCCGTCTTCAAGTTTTTTCTTTCCGAACATACCAAGTTCTTTTCCGCAAAAAGCACAGTTTTCTTTTTCAAAAAGTTTTCCAAAAAGGCCCATTATAAAATCCTCCTTAGTTATTCGTCTTTTCAAGTTCCGGAATTTCTCTTCCTATGGGGTCTGCAAGTTCCTTAAGAATCAGGTCGAATCTGTAACCGTTTGCTCCCAAAGGCGCATAAAAAGTCTCCGTAATTATTCCTGCTTCTGTTTTCCATTCGGCTTTTACCGAAATTTTGTCTCCGCCATCAAGAATTGTGGGTTCTTTAATAAATTTCCTCTTAATTTTATCGAAGAAACTTTCTTTCGTCTTCATCGGAATAATTTCCGGATATACTGCAAGAAAAGTTTCCTCAATTTCTTTCCATTGCTCTTCGGAAATTTCAGCTTCCTTTTCGCTCATAATATAGCCGCAAGAATCTTCGTCATAGATCCAATCTTTTTCATTTTCCGGCAAATATTCTGCGACAAAGTTATAAGGTGTTACATAAATATGAAAATCAGCGTTTGCAATAGAGCCGTTTGTTCGATCATAATAGATACCGCTAAGAGTTCCGGGTGCTGTTTTCAAATCTTCTCCACCTCCGCAGCTGCAAAAAGAAAGAACAATCAAAATAACAAAAAATATATAAATCGACTTTTTCATTTAATGTCTTCGTCACCGAAAGGGTCGCCGCATTCCGGGCAGAATTTCGGCGGATTTTTGGGATCTTCCGGTTCCCAACCGCATTTATCGCATTTATACTGGGGAACTCCGGCAGGTTTCTTTGCTCCGCAGTTCGGGCAGAATTTGCCTTTGTTTACCTGACCGCAGGAACAGGTCCAGCCGTCTGCAGGTTTAGGTGCACCGCATTCGGTACAGAATTTTCCGGTTGCGATTGCGCCGCAGGCGCATTTCCAGCTTTCAGCGGGTTTAGGTTCCGGTTTTGCTGCGCCGCATCCCATGCAGAATTTGCCCTGGTTTCCGGTCTGTCCGCAGGAACAAGTCCAGCCTTCGGGCGTCGGCATTGCATTTCTGGGATCTTTTGCCGCCTCGACCGCCTGAGGATTGGGGATTCCCATCTGTGGCTGCTGCTGTCCCATAGCGAAAAGATTCTGTGCGTTAAGGCCGCCTGCGCCCTGGGCCATGTTCATGCCCATAAATGCCATTGCGGGGCCTGCGCCTTCATTTGCAGCTGCTGCCTGCATTGCAGATGCCTGTGCGCCAACAAGATGTGCCGCTGCTCTGGTGGGATCCATAAATGCTGC
>JAFSDS010000083.1 GCA_017436125.1 Oscillospiraceae bacterium
CACATCAAACCGAAACCCCAGCCCCTGAAAGTTAAAAAAGGCTGGCGCTGCCCGATTTGCGGATATGTTTATGAAGGCGAAGAACTTCCCGAAGATTTTGTTTGCCCTCTCTGCAAACACTGCGCATCCGAATTTGTACCACTTCAAAATGAAGATAAAAAAACTATTGAAAAAGGAGAAAAAAATATTGAACTCAAATGCTATAAAACCGAACAGAATCTCATGACCGCATTCGCAGGCGAATCTCAGGCAAGAAACAAATACACCTATTTCGCAAGCAAAGCAAAAAAAGAAGGTTATGAGCAGATTGCAAGACTCTTCCTTGAAACTGCAGAAAACGAGAAAGAGCACGCAAAACTCTGGTTCAAATATCTTGGCGGCATCGGCACCACTGCTGAAAACCTTCTTGCAGCAGCAGAAGGCGAAAACTATGAATGGACCGATATGTATGCAACCTTCGCAAAAGAAGCACGTGAAGAAGGCTTTGAGGAAATCGCACTCCGCTTTGAAGGCGTAGGCAAAGTTGAAGCTGAACACGAAGAAAGATACCGCGCTCTTCTCGCAAACGTTGAAGAAGGCAAAGTATTCCAGAAAGGCTCCATCGTTATCTGGAAATGCGCAAACTGCGGCCACATCCATGTTGGCGAATCCGCTCCTGTTGTATGCCCCGTATGTGCACATCCTCAGGCATATTTCGAGCTCCAGGCAAAAAACTACTAATAAACAAACTGATAAAAAGGCACCGCAATGCGGTGCCTTTTTTATATACAAAAAACGTCCGGCGAAACCGGACGCTTTTTATTTGTGTGCTTTATGGGATATGATGTAATCCGACCACAATACGTAGGTATCCTTTTCAAGGCGGATTCCGTTTGTGGTATATTCAGGAGGAAGCTCGCCGTCATTTCCGGCAAACTCGCCTGCCATGTCAAGGATCCAGATGCTTCTTTCCTCCGCCATAGCGTAAAGATATTCATTTATGTCGTTTATCTTTTCATTCGTTACTGAATAACCGCGTTTTTTTGCTTTTTCTTCATTTATCGGAAGAATCGGCTGAATATAAATATGCGCTTCCGGCTGGGATGCAATTATTTCATCAATGAACACAGTATATTTTTTTACAAAAGTCGGGCAGTCCATCCAGGAAATGCTCTCCGCGGAAATGAGTACGTAAACCGCATCAACGTTTTCAAAAGTTCCGACGTAATCCGAAAGGGTCATGTTTTCCGTTTCAGTCTTCATAACTTTTTTAGTGAGAAGAGTGTTCATATCAAGGCCGGTCGTATGAGCAAATCTTCCGTAATCAAAATAACCAAGGCTTTCTGCCTGTGCCACAAAATAGTCACCAACAAAAAGCGATGTTCTGAAGTCATAAAGCGCTGCATTTTCGCCTTTCGGAACTATTCCTCCCCTGATTTCCGGTTCAACTTCTTCTTCCGGTTCGGAATTTACGGGGTTTTCCGGATCTCCACCGACAACTATGATATTATCTTCTTCTTCATCATCGTTTTTTGGAACAAAAATGTCCTCCGGTTCGTTCTCCTGCATTTGGGCAAAAAAGTCATTTATAAGCCCGGCAAACTCTATAAACGCATTGGGAAGGCTGTAATCCTTTTCTGTTCCCTCCGGATACTTTTTATCTTCATGCTGCTGC
This sequence comes from Oscillospiraceae bacterium, assembly GCA_017436125.1. GTDB lineage: Bacteria > Bacillota > Clostridia > Oscillospirales > Ruminococcaceae > UMGS1668. Next base: position 1,655 of record JAFSDS010000083.1, read on the forward strand.
CATCCGTATGCGGCAAGTCCGGCAATAACGGCAACAACCGCAATTATAACAGAAAAGCGAATAAGCTTTCCGTATTTTCTGGTACGCACTATTGCATTTTTCTTTTTAAACAATGAAAGCCCATTCTCCTTTCGTTGTGATATCTAAAGTATTATATCATATAAAAAAAATATTTCTACTTAAATTTATGAATTTTTTGATTTTTCTGTAATAAAATCTTCTTGACTGAATGCCAAAGTTCATATATAATAACATAGTTAAATAAATACTGTTTGCTAGTGTAGCACAGCAGGTAGTGCAGCTGATTCGTAATCAGCAGGTCGCGTGTTCGAGTCACGTCACTAGCTCCAGAGCTTAAAATCCCCTTAAACAAGCCGTTTTTGGGGATTTTGTTTTGCATTTTTTACTTACTGTAAAGTTATTTAGCTTAACATATATTAAAATGATGTTTTATACAATAATAATGAAAATTCATTTAAAAACATATGCTAAACTTCAAAAAAATAAAAAATTTTGCAAAAAAGTGAAAATAATGCTTGCCTTTTTTGTTTCGTTATGCTATAATAACCCTTGCTGACGATACAGCATCTGGGTGTGGCGCAGTTGGTAGCGCGCTACCTTGGGGTGGTAGAGGCCGTGGGTTCAAGTCCCGTCACTCAGACCAAAATCCCGCAGTCGAAAGACTGCGGGATTTTTTTATGCCCAAAAAATAATATCTTTCTTTACAGTTTTTTTCCGCTGTGATAATATTGATATGAAATCCAGTGAAAGGGCGTGCTCAACATGCGCAATGTGTTCTTCTAAAAAATTCAATTTGAGGAGCAGCATAATGAAAAAAATTCTTTATCTTTATGGCGAAATCCATGGTTCCGAAGTTATAAACTATACGGAATTTGAGCTTTGGAATAATTTTTATAAAACCGGTTTGCGTCATCTTTTTATGGAACTGCCCTACTTCTATACCGGTTTTATAAACCGTTGGATGAAAATGAAAGATGATCAAATTCTTGATGAACTCTTTATCGGTGATGTCGTCGGTGATTCTGAATATGACCGGAATTTTTTCAAACAAATAAAAGAACTTTGTCCAGAAACTGTTTTTCACGGAACGGATATTGGACATAAATTCGACACTCTCGGAACTGCCTATCTGAAGTCACTTTCTCCATATTCCGATGAATATAAAATCACAAGTGAAAATATCTCCCAGGCTAAAGAATATTATGATTTTATTCAAGAAAGCAAAAACGGCGACTATTCGGCGGGCAGTCATATTCGGGAAAAATATATGGCGAAAAATTTTATACGTGAACTCGAATCTGTAAACAGCTGTGATATCGTCGGAATTTACGGAGAAGCTCATTTATTTTCTGACAGTGCAGATACTTTTGGAATAGAGCAAAATATGCTTTCGATGATTGAAAAATATTATGCAAACGGAATAAATATAGAAAAAACTCTTGTTCGTGATATAATAACTCCGATAAAAAAGATTAAATCAATCATTTTTGGAAAAGAATACGATATTTCTTTTTTCGGAGGATTATATACTCCTTGGGACGAAAATGCAGATTATATTACATTCTCTAAAATAGAAAACGCTTTTTCGCATTTTAAAAATCTCTCTAAAAAAGATAATATTATTCCAGCGTCCATGTATCCTGTTACCGTTTTGAAAAATGACGTTTTTATAATAGAATCATTTAAAAACAGAAAATCTGTAATGAAGCAATTGTTTATCTGTGATGATAATTCCAAAGACTGCGGATTGCTTACGACAGAATTAGATATAAAATTATAAATATATGTAATAAAAAAACGGAACGGCTTTAACCGTTCCGTTTTTTGTTTTATACAATTATTTTTTCTTTCCGCCGGCAACTTTTGCATTTTTAAATGCGCCAAGAGCCATGATGAAAGAACCAGCAATGGTAATACCTGAAGCAGCTGCTCCCCATTCGTTGCCTTCGTATGCGCTGAGCTGGAGCACATAAACAACCGCAACGATAAACGCACAGATTGCTCTTACTATAATACCTCTTGCTTTGCTGGGGTGGTTACGGTGGTTGATACCGTCAACTGCCGTAATGAAAGTAACAGCAACCATAAGGCAGTTTACAATGGTATAACCGAAAACATCCTGGAACTGAACAGCGCCGCCATAAGTGCCTACTACGAATACCCACGCAAAAAATGCGTTGATGCATCCCGCGGCAATAAGAAGGATTGCACCGTAAAAAATCATTTTTGCGCCGGGAAGTCTGGGGTCAAAAAGTTGTTTTTTTGCTTTGTTTTTCATGGAATTTGCCTTTCTTTATTTTGCGGCAACAGCCTTTTTTGCCGCCTCGATAATATCTTTTTCGGTCATGCCAAATTTTTCTGCAAGAACATCAAGCTTACCGACTTCTCCGAATACATCATTTACGCCAACGGGAACGATGGGTGCGGGGCAGTTTTGTACCGCAACCTCGGAAACAGCGGAGAAAAGTCCACCGATAATGTTGTGGTTTTCCGCAACAACTGCGCATTTAGTCTTTTTGATGGATTCGATAACAGTTTCTGCATCAATGGGTTTAATGGTATGTACGTTGATAACCTCCGCATCAATGCCTTCTGCCTTAAGTTTTTCAGCAGCGTCAAGAGAGGTTTTTACCATGATTCCGGTTGCAAAAATGGTAACATCTTTTCCCTCTTTAATTTTATCTGCTTTGAAAAGATCAAATTTATAATCTTTTCCGAAAACTTCGGGGCATTCTTTTCTGAACATTCTGATATAGACCGGTCCGTTATAATCAACGATCTGCGGAAGAGCCTGGATCATCTGTTCATTGTCAACGGGTTCAAAAATGACCATGGTGGGGATTGAACGGAGAACACCGATATCTTCCATGCTCATATGGGTTCCGCCGTTAAGCTGGGCGGAGATACCCGGGTCGGAACCGACGATTTTTACGTTCTGTTTTGCATAAGCGATGGAAATCGCGATCTGGTCACAGATTCTTCTTGTTGCAAAAGGAGTGAAAGAAGAAATAAACGGGATAAATCCATAGGAAGAAAGTCCCGCGGCAACGGATGCCATGTTCTGTTCTGCAATACCTACATCAAAAGCTCTTTCCGGGAACTCATTGCGAAGGCCGGCTGTGCCGTTGCAATTTGCAAGGTCGGCGTCAAGAACGCAGATACGTTCGTCTTTTCTCATAAGTTCAGCGATAGTGCTTCCAAAAGCTTCTCTCATCATCATATCAGAAACGCCCCCTTTCACTGAAGTTCCGCAAGAGCGGCTTCAACATTTTCTTTATTCATGGACATACTGTGGCATTTATAGCCTGCTGCTTCAACAAAGCTGATGCCTTTTCCCTTGACAGTATCAAGGATTATCATAGAAGGCTGGCCTTTTTTGGCTTTTGCTCTGTCGATAGCTGCGGAAATAGCTTCGCAGTCGTGACCGTCTATCTCCTGGGTATACCAGCCGAAGGCTTTCCATTTGGACTTGAGATTACCGAGAGAGTTTATATCCTCGACATTGCCGTCAAGCTGCATTCCGTTATAGTCGGTAAATGCAATAAGGTTATCAACCTTTTTGCTTGCTGCAAGAATCGCTGCCTCCCAAATCTGTCCTTCCTGGGATTCGCCGTCGCCGATAACGGTATAAATAGTTGAGCCGTCTTTTTTGATTTTTGAGCCTATCGCGATACCTACGGCGCAGGAGAATCCCTGACCGAGAGAGCCGGCTGTCATATCAACGCCGGGGGTTTTGTTCATATCGCAGTGGCTGGGAAGATTGGTGCCGAATTTGTTGAGAGTATAGAGCCATTCTTTTGGGAAGAAGCCTTTGAGCGCAAGGGTCGCATATACAACCGGGCCTGCATGACCCTTGGAAACAACAAGTCTGTCTCTTCCCTCCATCTTAGGATTTGAAGGATCGATGTTCATTTTATCAAAATAAAGAACCTTCATAAGTTCGGCAATGGACATGGAACCGCCGATATGGCCGCTTCCGATACTGCCGATACATTCAACTGTCATTCTGCGTATTTCTTTGCAGATTTCGTCCATTCTTTTCACTCCTTCCAGTTACATACAACTAGACAGATACATTATAGCACAAATCTGCATATTATGATATATTTTTTTATAATTATTTAAAATTTTATATTAAAAAAGCAAAAATCCCCGGATTTTATCCGGGGATTTTTTTGCAGTAATCACATTTTGTTTTCGTCCACCCATTTTTTGGCCATTTTAACCGCATCTTCAAGATTTTTTTCATCTCCGCTTTCTGCTTTTGCGATGGGATGCGTTTCAAAAAGCGGAATGATTATTTTGTTCTTATCCTTTTCCTTTTTCATTGCCGTTCTCCTTTTCAAAGTATAAAACACCCTTCAAAGCCGTATAATCTCACCGGAGGTGTTTTTATGTTCAAAAAATATATGCCGTATATTGTATCCATACTTATCTCTCTTGGGATAGGAGGACTTTCAGCTTTTCTTACAAAAGACAGTATGCCCATTTATTCCGCAATCAACCGCCCTGCCCTTTCTCCGCCGCCGGAACTTTTTCCGATAGTTTGGACTGTTCTTTTCGTTCTCATGGGAATCGCTGCCGGAATAATCTGGTGCTCAAACGGAAGGCAGATCGATTCTGCGCTGCTTTTTTACGGTGCGCAGCTTGTTTTTAATTTCTGCTGGACACTGATTTTCTTCAACTTCCGGGCATATCTTGCAGCATTTATCTGGCTCTGTCTTCTTCTGGTGCTCATCGGTATCACCATGATAAAATTCTTCCGCATCAAAAAGACAGCCGGGTGGCTCTTGCTCCCTTATTTTGCTTGGGTCTGTTTTGCGGGATACCTGAATTTTATGGTTTGGCAGCTTAATCCTTAATCAGAACATTGCGGTTTTTTCAAGCTCGCGCTTCAGCTTTTTGATGATTTTCTTTTCAAGCCGGGAAATATACGACTGACTTATGCCGATCATATCCGCAACCTCTTTTTGTGTGTGCTCCTTTTCGCCGCAAAGGCCGAAACGGAGCACCATTATTTTATGTTCCCGTTCTCCAAGGCGGTTGACTGCATCATTGAGCACGGCCTTTTCGGCATCCTGTTCTATCCCCCTATTAACACAATCGTTTTCTGTTCCAAGAACGTCCGAAAGGAGCAATTCATTGCCATCCCAATCAACATTAAGCGGCTCATCGATGGAAATTTCGTTCTTTTGCGGCTGAGTTTTACGAATAAACATCAAAATTTCGTTTTCTATGCATCTTGAGGCATATGTGGCAAGTTTTATACCTTTACATGGTGCAAAGGTATTAACTGCTTTTATAAGGCCTATGGTTCCTATGGAAACAAGATCCTCAATACCTATTCCGGTGGATTCAAACTTGCGTGCAATATACACAACAAGGCGGAGATTATGTTCAATGAGCATATTTTTTGCTTCCGAACTTCCCTTTTCAAGAAGGGAAAAGGCATTTTCCTCTTCCTCTTTTGAAAGAGGCGGAGGAAGATTATCCGGCCCGTTTATGTAAAACATGTTTTTGCTGAATTTCTTTAGAAAATACAGCATAATATTTGTTTTTATCTTTTCAATACTTATCATAATATCACACCTCCGTAAAAACTTTCCCTTTCTCTTTTAAAACTGCATTTTTGCCGATTATCAATGTGTTTTCCGGAACATTTTCCGAAAGAGCTATCATAATATTCTCCGCTTCAAAAGTACCTTTTTCGTTTTCGATAACGACTTTATCCGGAACAAATGCCCGCATGAGCACCGTTCCCGAAACTGTTTTTGCCGGAATATATCTAAACAAATTTTCCGTGCTCAAACTTTCTCCCAACGGCAGTATTTTTTTTATTGATTCCGGATAAGCAACAGCAACCGGTCTTCCGGTAAACGGATCGCAAAGCATATTCCCGGTATCTGTAAATCCCTTGAGCACCGCCGACATTCCGTTGTTATATATTTTAGCAATAAACTTTCCTTCCGGTTCGCCCCTGCAAAAAATCCTTCGCAAAATTTCCGTCACCAAAAAAGCTGCCGTTCCGGAAGCCACTATTTCCATGGCTGAAAGTTCGAAATAAACTATTCCGCCTTTTATAAAAAATGAATCAGCTTGGGCAAATGAATTTATGAGCATCATAAAGCCGGAAAACAAAAATCCGCATATGTAAAAAATTAAAACAAGCCTTATAAATTCTCCGATTTTTCTTTTGCCGAAAGTTATGAGCACCATAACTGCCGAAACGGCGAGCTTTGATATCATCATAACGGTTCTTGACAAATCAAATATTATTATCAGTGAATAAAACGCCCCTATAAGCGCTCCAAAAAGTCCTTTCAGTCTTTCAAATTTTGCTCCTCCAAGACGTGCCGTTCCAAAGAGCAAAAGATAATCCACCGTAAGATTTATAACAAGAAGGATATCCGCATATATAACCGTCAAAAGCATCCCTCCCCAAAGAAAAATTATAGTATCGGAGCACAGATTTTTCGGTCGAAACATATCCTTTTAAAAATTTATGTGCTATAATGTTTTCAGTTATTTCCGGGAGGGATCTCAATGAGCATTTGTATAAGAGAATTTTTAACAACTGATGCCGCCGATGCTGCAGCCATCTGGAACAGGGTTGTTGAAGACGGTGTTGCTTTTCCCCAGCTTGATACTCTTTCTGTCAAAGAAGCACAGCAATTTTTTGAATCGCAGGATTATACCGGAATCGCCTTTGATACCGATACCGGAGAAACA
>JAFSDS010000009.1 GCA_017436125.1 Oscillospiraceae bacterium
CTGCCTGCGAAGAAAAAGGCGAAACGAAATACACCGCAACCTTTGACGTTGACTGGGCAAAAGAACAGATCAAGACCCTTACCGATATCGGTGAAAAAGGTCACAATTGGGGCGAAGCGGAGTATACCTGGGCAGAGGACGGTTCTTCCTGCACTGCAACCCGCGTTTGCAAAAACGACGCAAACCATAAGGAAACCGCAAAGGCCGAAATCACCTCCGAAACTGTGAAAGAAGCTGCCTGCGAAGAAAAAGGCGAAACGAAATACACCGCAATCTTTGAAGTGGATTGGGCAAAAGAGCAGACCAAGACCCTTGCAGATATTGCAGAAAAAGGTCACGATTGGGGCGAAGCGGAATATACCTGGGCAGAGGACGGTTCTTCCTGCACTGCAACCCGCGTTTGCAAAAACGACGAAAGCCATAAGGAAACCGCCGATGCAACCGAGATAAAATCCGAAATTGCAAGACCCGCAAACTGCACTGTAATGGGTGATACAAGATATGAAGCCGTTTTTGCGGTTGAATGGGCGCATGATTATAAAGTAATTACCGATATTGCCCTTGATGAAAATGCTCACGAATGGGGCGAATGGAAAGTTTTGCGCGAACCGGATTACAAAAACGAAGGAACCAAAAAGCGTGTATGCAACCTCAGCGATGAACATTTTGAGGAAGAAAAAATTGAAAAACTTACCGTAAAACCGGAGGAAACCGAAGAAATTAAAGGCCCTGATGATTTACATAAATATGTTGTTGCATATCAGGAAGATGTTGTTATCGTTCCGGAAGGCCTTAACATAACTGTTCAGGACATTAAAGACAGCTTTATGGAAGCTGTTGAAAACGGTTCCCTTAAAGGAGAAGCAAAAGTTGTTTTCGGTGAAGCAACCATCGGTTATATAAATGACAAAAATGAATTTGTTCCGATGGATTCTGACGATTTCTTTAAGGACGGTAAAACTTTAGATTTTGTTCTCAGATATCCCGAAGGCAGCGACAAAAATGATATTTTTGAGATTTATCAGTTCAGGGATGACGGAAAAGTTGAAAACCGTATGATAGAATCCAGAACAGAAAAAGGTCTTGTGGTTACAGTCAATCATTTTTCACCCTTCGCAATTGCTTATAAAAGCGTTGACAGGGATAACGATGAATCCGATGTCGTTATAAATATTGACCTTCCGGAAAAAGGAAAAGAAGAATCTAACCCCAACACGGGCGCTCCGGTTATTGATATTACCGGTGCGGGAGTTGTTCTTCTTGCGGCAGCAGCGCTTTATATCGGAAAAAAGAATAAATAAAAAATCCGTATGGAAAAAGGAAGGCACGGCATAAGCTGTGCCTTCTTTGCATCACAGATAGTTTATTTTGTATCCAAAGTGTTTAAAAAATTCAATTTATATAAGCGATATGAAAAGAGAAATAGTTTTACGGAAAAACAAAAACAGCATTATTTAAAAATTAAAGGAGAAGATGTTTAAAAAAAGTATTTATCGAGTATGGCAAAAAAATTAAAAAAAGTACTTGCAATTAAAATGTAAAGGTGATAAAATAGTTAAAATTTATATGTGAACGTAATAACGATTAAAAATATCAGGAGGAGAGCGCAAACATGGTAAACCCGAACACCAATGAAAAATTCCTTTACGAAGGACTTACTTTCGATGACGTACTTCTTATCCCTGCAAAATCCGATGTACTTCCGAAAGATGTATGCACCAAAACTGTTCTTGCAAGAGATATCGTGCTCAATGCACCTATCATGACCGCGGCAATGGATACTGTTACCGAAGCAAAAATGGCAATTGCCATTGCAAGAGAGGGCGGTATCGGTGTTATCCACAAAAATATGCCCATTGAAAAACAGGCAGAGGAAGTTGATAAAGTAAAACGCAGTGAAAACGGCGTTATTGTTAACCCCTTCTATCTTGCAAAAGAAAACACTGTTGCAGAAGCAGATGCTCTTATGGCAAAATTTAAAATCAGCGGTGTTCCGATTTGCGATGAAGACAAAAAACTCATCGGCATCATCACCAACCGTGACCTTAAATTCCTTGAAAACTTTAACGTAGCAATCGAAGAAGTTATGACCAAGGATAACCTTGTAACCGCTCCTGTTGGAACCACTCTTGAAGAAGCACAGAAAATCCTTCGTGCACACAAAATTGAGAAACTTCCGATCGTTGATGCAGAAGGCAGACTTGCCGGTCTTATCACCATCAAAGATATCGAAAAAGCTGTTCAGTACCCCAATGCAGCAAGAGATAAAGGCGGAAGACTTCTTTGTGCAGCAGCTCTCGGCGTAACTTCCGACGTTATGGTTCGTGCAAAAGCTCTTATCGAAGCAGGCGCAGACGTTCTTGTTCTCGACTCCGCCCACGGCCACAGCGCAGGTATCATGAACTGCGTAAGAATGATCAAAGCTGAATATCCCGAAATCGCTCTTGTTGCAGGTAACGTTGCAACCGCAGCAGCAACCGAAGACCTCTTCCTCGCAGGCGCTGACGCAGTTAAGGTCGGTATCGGCCCCGGATCCATCTGTACTACCCGCGTTGTTGCAGGTATCGGTGTTCCCCAGATCACCGCAATTTATGAAGCAGCAAAGGTTGGCGCAAAATGGGGCAGACCCATCATCGCTGACGGCGGTATGCAATATTCCGGCGATATCGTAAAAGCACTTGCAGCAGGCGGCAATGTTGTTATGCTCGGTTCCATGCTTGCAGGTTGCGACGAAGCACCCGGCGAAAGCGAAATTTATCAGGGCAGACGTTTTAAAGTTTATCGCGGCATGGGTTCCCTTGCTGCAATGGCAAACGGAAGCAAGGACAGATACTTCCAGGAGGATAACAAAAAACTTGTTCCGGAAGGCGTTGAAGGACGTGTTCCCTGCAAAGGTACCGTTGGCGAGGTTGTTTATCAGATCCTCGGCGGCCTTAGAGCAGGTATGGGATACTGCGGATGCGGCACCATTTCCGATCTTCAGGAAAAAGCCCAGTTCGTAAGAATCACCGGCGCAGGTCTTAAAGAGAGCCATCCTCACGATATTTACATCACCAAAGAGGCTCCCAACTATTCCACCAATGTATAATCTCCGTTTTGAGCACGGATATAAAAATGAGCACGGCTTGCCGTGCTCATTTTTTTGAAAACGATACAACAGAAGCATCGAATGTATTTGCTTGTTTGATTAAACGAAAAATCGGCAGAAAGCAACAATAAATTTTAGGGAATATCAAAAAACGCTTGCAATTTTTTTTGATATGCTGTATACTCCGTTTATTCATAAGTGAATAGTGTATCAGATGAAATTTGCAGGAAAAAGCTTTTGTTTGCCAAAGAAAAATTCTTTTAGGAATTTGGATTTTGGAGCGGGGACTGCAAACGGATGAAAGGCTGGAGAAGTTCGCTGAATGCGGATGCCGAAGGTGCAAGTTCCTTGTTTTTGGAATGAATCTCTCAGGCAAAAGGACAGTTTTTTCGATATATTTTGTATTACTAAGGTTTTTACAGTGTCGGAAATTGTTTACAGCGAAAAATCCGTTTTTCGGGGCTTTCGCTGTTTTTTCTTTTAAAAGAGAAGCAATAATAAATAAACTGCAAACGCAGAAAAATTTAAATGATAAAACTCTATTTTTTCTATTGAAAAGAAAGCGGGTGTTAACCATCAGAAAATTCACCGACGAATTCGGAAGTATGGTTTTTAACAGGGAAGTTATGAAGCAGTACCTTACTCCCGAAGTTTTCGAAAAACTCGAAGACATAATTGATAACGGCGGGGAAATGGATACCGAAGTTGCCGATTCCGTTGCCGAAGCGATGATGAATTGGGCCATAGAAAAGGGCGCAACACACTATACCCATTGGTTCCAGCCCATGACGGGACTTTCTGCAGAAAAACACGACAGCTTTATTCAGCCGGACGGCGAGGGCGGCGTCGGCCTTGATTTTCGAGGAAAACACCTCATAAAAGGCGAGCCGGATGCATCCAGTTTTCCATCCGGCGGACTTCGTGCCACTTTTGAAGCAAGGGGATATACTGCATGGGATCCTACTTCCTTTGCATTTGTAAAAGATGGTTCTCTTTGTATCCCCACGGTTTTCTGTTCTTATAGCGGCGAAGTTCTTGATAAAAAAACTCCGCTTCTGCGTTCAACAGAAGCAGTATGCAAAGAAGCTCTGCGGATTCTGCGCCTTTTCGGAGATACGAAAACGAAACGTGTTTTTGCAACAGCCGGTGCAGAACAGGAATATTTTCTCGTTGACAGAAAACAGTATAATAAGCGTAAGGATCTTGTTATAACGGGAAGAACTCTTTTCGGAGCTCCGCCGCCAAAAGGACAGGAGATGGAGGACCATTATTTTGGTGCTTTAAGACCCAGAGTTTCTGAATTTATGAAAGACCTTGACAGCGAACTTTGGAAATTGGGCGTTTATGCAAAGACCAAGCATAACGAAGCGGCACCGAGCCAGCATGAACTTGCTCCCGGTTATTGCAGAGTTAACCTTGCAACCGACCATAACCAGCTTACAATGGAAATCATGAAAAAGGTTGCGGAAAAACACGGACTTGCCTGTCTTCTTCATGAAAAACCTTTCCGCGGAGTTAACGGAAGCGGAAAGCACGACAACTGGTCTCTTTCAACCGATACCGGAAAAAACCTTTTCAGTCCCGGAAAAAGCCCGGAAACCAACAAACAGTTCCAGCTTTTTATGTGCGCGGTTATCCGTGCGGTTGACGAAAACCAGGATCTTCTTCGAATTTCTGTTGCTTCCGCAAGCAATGATCGCCGCCTCGGCGGTTCCGAAGCGCCTCCTGCAATTATTTCCATGTTCCTTGGCGATTACATAACGAGTATTCTTACTTCGGTTGAAGAAGGCCACGGAACAAAAGAATGGAATGCGGGAAAAATGGAAACAGGAGTTGCGTCTGTTCCGGAATTTATGAAAGATAAATCCGACCGCAACAGAACTTCGCCTTTTGCTTTTACCGGAAACAAATTCGAATTCAGAATGCCCGGTTCAAGCGTTTCCATTGCCTGTCCGAACGTTATGATAAATACCGGCGTTGCGGATATTCTCAGAAATTTTGCGGACCGCCTTGAAAAAGCCAAAGATTTTGATGCCGAAGTTGATTTGCTTATTGCGGAAACTATGAAAGAGCATAAGCGCATCATTTTCAACGGAAACAATTACAGCGACGAATGGGTCGAGGAAGCTGAAAAACGCGGACTTTGTTGTTTCAGAACGGCCGTTGATGCGCTGGAGCATTATACCGACGAGAAAAACATCCGTCTTTTTGCACGCCATAAGATTTTTACCGAAAGTGAAGTTCGTTCCCGTCAGGAAATCCAGTTTGAAAACTACAGTAAAATTGAAATAATAGAATCCCTTACCATGATAGATATGGTAAGAAAAGATATAATGCCGGCCTGCATTGAATTTGAAAAGGTTCTTGCGGAAACCGCCGCAGCGAAAAAAGCCATCGGACTTGATATTTCCAAAAGTACGGAAGTTGCTTTTATTAAAAAAATTGATGAGCTTATCAACGAACTTGAACGAAGGGTCGAAATCGTTGAGGAGCGCAGCGCAAAGGCAAAAACCATAAAAGAGATTCATTCCCAGGCAAGATATGTCTGTGACGAACTCTATCCGACTCTTCATCAGCTTCGCGAAGTTGCTGATGAACTTGAGATCATGGTTGGCGATGAATACTGGCCTTTCCCGGCATACCGCGATCTTCTTTTCAGCGTATAAAAAACAAAAAAAGCACCGTGAAAACGGTGCTTTTTCTTTAAAATGAAGCATATCCTGCAAGACTTTTTTGCTTTTGCGGAATGGCTTCAAAATGTAACAATTAACCAAAATTAAAGTCGTTTTTATGTGTTTTTTGTCCTTGACAATTGTTTCGGTAAATGTTAAATTTATTATATAAGTGAATACACATTCTTTGCAACTGACGGACATAAGTGGAGCACCACGGTGGAGCAAAGAATGAATCTGAGGAAGTTTTCCTCTTTTTTATTTCAGCCGACCGTCTGGGCACATTTACTCCTTTTTAACGCAAGGAGTAAGTGTGTCCATTTTTATTTTGTAAAGGAGATTGACTATGAAAAAAGTTGGAATCATTATGGGCAGCGACAGCGATCTTCCGATCGTAACAAAAGCCACTGATACCCTTAAAGCGCTTGAAATTCCTTTCGAAGTGCATGTTTATTCTGCACACAGAACTCCTGTTGAGGCACGTGATTTTGCGGTTAATGCAAGAAAAAACGGTTTTGGCGCAATAATTGCGGCCGCAGGAATGGCTGCGCATCTTGCCGGCGCAATTGCTGCAAATACTACTCTTCCTGTAATAGGAATTCCCTGCAAATCTTCAAATCTCGACGGCATTGACGCCCTTCTTTCAACTGTTCAGATGCCCACCGGCATTCCGGTAGCAACTGTTGCAATAAACGGAGGAGCCAATGCCGCTTTGCTTTGTGCACAGATCCTTGCAGTTGAAGATAAAGAACTTGCTGCAAAACTTGATGCAAAACGCGCTTCTGATGCGGCAAAAGTTCTTGAAAAAGATGCGGCGATCAGCGCATCTTTCTAAAACGATTTTAAATTATTTCAAAATTTATTTTTAAGGAGCAATAAAATTATGGAAAACAAACTTGTTTACAGCGGAAAAACCAAAGACGTATTTGAACTTGAAAACGGAAACTATCTTCTTAAATTCAAAGATGACTGCACCGGAAAAGACGGCGTTTTTGATCCGGGCGAAAACTCCGTTGGTCTTACCATTGAGGGCGTTGGTGATGTAAACCTCAGAATGTCCATCTATTTCTTTGAAAAAGTAAACGCAGCAGGAATCAAAACTCATTATGTTTCTGCTGACCTCGAAAATACCACCATGGAAGTTCTTCCCGCAAAAGCTTTCGGCCATGGTCTTGAAGTTATCTGCCGCCACAAAGCAGTAGGTTCCTTCATCCGCCGTTACGGAGATTATATCGAAGACGGTGCAGACCTTCCCGCATACGTTGAAACCACTTTCAAAAATGACGAAAAAGGCGATCCGCTCGTAACCAAAGACGCTCTTGTTGCTCTTGGCGTTATGACTGATGAACAGTATGACGACATCAAAGCCATGACCCAGCAGATCACCCAGATCGTTGCAGACGACCTTAAAGAAAAAGGCCTTGTTCTTTATGATATCAAATTTGAGTTCGGATATGACAAAGACGGAAAAGTAATGCTCATCGATGAGATTGCTTCCGGAAACATGCGCGTTTATAAAGACGGAAAATATATTGATCCCATGACCCTTTCCGAACTTTTCTTCGCATAATTTAATCTTAAAACGAAGCAAAGCAAAGGAGAAAAAATGGGCGGATTTTTTGGCGTAGCCTCTAAAAACGACTGTATGGTCGATGTCTTTTTCGGAACGGATTACCATTCCCATCTCGGCACCCGCAGGGGGGGAATGGCTTCCTTTAACGAAGAAGTCGGTCTTCAAAGACAAATCCATAATATTGAAAACTCTCCGTTCAGAACACGTTTTGAAAACGTTTTTGACGAGATGAAAGGCAATTCCGCAATCGGATGCATCAGTTCTATGGAACCGCAGCCGCTTCTTATCCGTTCCGGATTGGGAGCATTTGCAATCTGCTTTATAGGAATTATCAACAATGCTGATGAGCTTATTGAAAAATATCTTTCAAAAAACAGCGGATTTTTCAACGCAATGACCGGCGGAAGAATAAATGCCGTTGAACTTCTTGCGGCGCTTATCAGCCTTAAGGAAGATTTTGTTTCCGGAATCAAATTTGCTCAGGAAGTAATTGACGGAACCGCTTCGGTCCTTATCCTTAAGGAAGGCGGAAATATTATTGCCGCAAGGGATAAAATGGGCAGACTCCCCGTTATTGTCGGAAAAGATGAAAACGGTTACTGCGTAACTTTTGAATCTTTTGCCGCAAAAAAACTCGGTTATGAGATTGTTGAGGAACTGGGTCCCGGAGAAATTGTTGAAATTTCTTCTGACAGAATGTTCCGCCTTGCAGAACCGGGAAAAGAAATGCGAATCTGCGCTTTTCTTTGGTCCTATTACGGATATTCAACCTCTACCTATGAAGGACTCAACGTTGAAACAATGCGTTACCGCAACGGAAGCCTTCTTGCGCAGATGGACAAGCTTAACGGATTCTGTGACCATATAGATTATGTCGGCGGAGTTCCGGATTCCGGAACACCCCACGCCATAGGTTATGCAAACGAAAGCAAAATTCCTTTTGCGCGGCCGTTTATAAAATATACACCAACATGGTCAAGAAG
>JAFSDS010000010.1 GCA_017436125.1 Oscillospiraceae bacterium
AACGACGGAATCTCCTTTCTTGATACAATCAAAACCTCCGGGGATTATCGCGCGGCCTTTTCTTACTATTGCCGCAACAAGAACGTTTTGTTTTATTGGAAGATCCTTCAGTTGAACCCCTATATAATCCGCATCGTCCCTTACGACAAATTCAAGAGCTTCGATACGGTTATCTACAATTCTTCGAAGGGATTCGACTTTGTTTTTGCTGTAAGAGTTCTGGATAGCGCGGACATAGGAGCTTATACGCTCCGCTGTAATAAGCTTTGGCGAAACAACGCTTTCGATTCCGCTGCTTTCAATAACTTCCGGGAAGGAAAGATGATGCACCTTTGTTATTACCTTTTCAACATCCTTTGTTTTTGCATACATTCCGTAAATGATATTCATTTCATCAAGACCGGTAAGCGCAACAAAACCGTCGAAGTCCCTGATGCCTTCTTCAAGAAGAAGGTCGTTTTCTGTTGCATTTGCGCAAACGATAGAAGCTTTCGGAAGAAGTTCGGAAAGTTCTTCACATCTCTTCTGGTTCTGTTCAACAATTTTTACGTCGATCCTCATATCGATAAGCTGGTTCGCAAGATAATAAGCTATCATCGAACCGCCGACTATCATTACGCTTTTAACCGGGCGTTTGAAGCTTCCTATTGCCTCGAAGAAATCGTGGATATTCTTCGGGGAAGCGGTTATGTTGATTTTATCACCTTCACGAAGGATAAAATCGCCTCGGGGAATTGTAATATCTTCTCCCCTTCTTACAGCGCAGATAAGAACTTTTATCTTATATTTTCCATAGATATCTTTAAGCGCAAGGTCGCAGAGAGGACATTCTTTTCCTATGGTATATTCAACAAGTTCAACGTGGCCGCGGCAGAAAAGTTCAACATCGTTTGCTGAAGGAAAACGAAGTATTCTTGAAATTTCGTTTGCTGCGGAAAGCTCCGGGTTTACTATCATCGAAAGGCCCAGTTCCTCTTTCATAAGCTCAAGCTGATTTCTGTATTCCGGGTTTCTTACCCTTGCAATGGTTTTCGGCGCACCGATCTGGCGTGCAATGAAGCACGAAAGAATATTTACCTCATCGGCAGAAGTTGCCGCAATAACAAGGTCACATTCGGAGACCTCGGCTTCTTCAAGGTATTCTTTTGAAGCTCCGTTTCCGCAAAGGGTCATAATATCAATTCTGTTCTGAAGATCCTCAAGGCGTTCTTCATTTGTATCCATTACAAGAACTTCGTGACCTTCCTTAACGAGTTCGCCCGCAAGGGTGCTTCCTACTTTTCCGGCGCCGATAATTACTATTTTCATCTGTTTTTCCTTTCGGATAAAATTTTTATATTATTCGTTATCAATGATTTTTTTGACAACGGCGGGAACTCCGGCAACAAGCGCATTTTCCGGAACATCTTTTGTTACAACTGCTCCGGAAGCAACAACCGCACCTTTTCCGATGGTAACACCGGGATTGATAAACGCTCCACCGCCAATCCATACATTGTCACCTATGGTTATCGGGAAGGCAAGCTCGTTTCCTTCATCGTTTATGCGTTCACATGCTTTTATTGGATGGGTCGCTGTGCAAATGGTAACGCATGGGCCAATCATAACGTTGTCGCCGATATTTACCGCACAGGAATCGTAAATTGTGCAGTTGAAATTGCAGTAAAAATTATCTCCGACAGAAATATTAGAACCCTGGTTACATTTAAATCCGTTTTCAACAAAAACGTTTTTTCCGGTTTTTGCAAAAAGGTCTTTTATAAACTGAACTCTCTTTTCAAATTCAGAATATGGGATATTATTATATTCGGTACACTTATCCCTTGCTTCAAACATTTCTTTAAGAAAACTGGAAGCCTGGAACATCATTCCCGCATCGCGTTTTTCGATCTCGGTCATACCGCACCTCGCATAAAATATATAATATAGATATAATATGCCTTTTCACTTTTAAAATCAAGTATCTTGTGAAAGCAATAAAACCGTTTTTTGTTTTTCAAAACTTTGCTCCGGTTGACAAAAATGTATTTTTTTACTATATTTAATATGTGGAATTTTGTTTTTCGTAATTCCCTTTATCACCAAAAAGGAGAAAAGATAGAATGTCCAACGGCACAAGAATCGACCCGGAAGAGCGCGAACCCCGCGCCATTAAAATACGGCAGCCGAAGCACAAAGGAAGAAAGATAGTCATCGCTGTTTTATGCGCTGTTCTTGTTCTTGCCCTTGGCGGCGGCGTTTTTGCATTTATTGAATACGGACCGGATTTTTTGGATTTTACAACGGTTTTTATATCCACCGGAACTCCTTCCGAATCCGAAGAACCTGCAGAGGACGAACCTCTTCAGTCTTCCCAACCAGAAATTCCGGAAGAGCCGGTTTCTGAACCGGAACAGGTTGTTACCGAAGAACCT
This sequence comes from Oscillospiraceae bacterium, assembly GCA_017436125.1. Classification (GTDB taxonomy): domain Bacteria; phylum Bacillota; class Clostridia; order Oscillospirales; family Ruminococcaceae; genus UMGS1668. The sequence goes on from JAFSDS010000010.1 coordinate 2,415, forward strand.
ATTGAGGAAGATCCGGAACACGAAGAAGATGTGGATGAACCGGAAGTTCCCGCAGAACCGCCGAAGCCGGAAATTCCCAAGGACGAATGGTTCATGATCCTTGTTAACAAAGAAAATCCCCTTCCGGAAGGTTTTACCGTTGAAACCGCGGTTATCGACGGCAGCAACCATGCCGTTGACACAAGGATCGCGGCTGATCTTTCCGCAATGGTTGCCGCAGGAAACGAGGCGGGTCTTGATTTTGTTTTCTATACCGCATACCGCTCCGTTGAAAAACAAAACGAGCTTTTCGCCGCCGGAAAAACCGATGTTCCCGGAGGATTCGGCGAACATAACAGCGGACTTGCCGTTGATATAGGTAACGCCGGAAACGCTGATTTCAGCGGCTCCGCCGAAGAAGCCTGGCTTCTTGAACACGCTCACGAATACGGATTCATCCTTCGCTATCCCGAAGGGAAAGAGGACATCACCGGTTTTAAACACGAACCCTGGCATTTCCGTTACGTTGGACGCGAGCAGGCAAAGCTTGTTTTCGAATCCGGCCTTTGCCTTGAAGAATATCTTGCTCAGTAAAACAATTAAAAATCCCGGACGCAAAAGCGTCCGGGATTTTTTTATTTGTATCCGTTTGGATTTTTGCTTTGCCAATTCCAGGAATCGCGGCACATATCATCAACGGAAAGATCCGTTTTCCAGCCGAGAAGTTCCATTGCTTTTGTTGCATCCGCATAGCACTCCGCAATATCCCCTTCCCTTCTGGGAGCGATTTTATAGGGGATATCTTTTCCGCTGGCGGCGGAATATGCCTTTACCATTTCGAGAACGCTGGTGCCGTTTCCGGTTCCGAGATTAATTATCTCCGTTCCTTTATGGTTTTTTGCAAAGTTTACGGCGGCGGTATGGCCTTTTGCAAGGTCTGTAACATGGATATAATCGCGGATACCGGTGCCGTCCTTTGTTGGATAATCATTTCCGAAAACGCTGAGATACGGAAGGGTTCCGACCGCGACTCTTGCGATATATGGCACAAGATTGTTGGGAATATCTTTAGGGTCCTCGCCTATAAGGCCGCTCTCATGGGCACCGACGGGATTGAAATAGCGAAGAAGCACCGCGGAAAAATCCGGGTCTGCTTTTGCGTGGTCGGTTATTATCTGTTCGATAAAAAGTTTTGTCCAGCCATAGGGGTTGGTGCAGGGACCGGTTTCCATATCTTCCCTGTACGGAAGGCTCGCTCTTTTTCCGTAAACAGTTGCAGAGGAACTGAATATCAGGTTTTTACAGCCGAATTTATCCATTACCTCCATAAGAGAAAGGGTCGTATCAATATTATTGCGGTAATAAGAAAGAGGCACTTTTACCGATTCGCCAACTGATTTAAAACCGGCAAAATGGATAACTGCATCAATTTTATTTTCCTCAAAAACCTTTTCAAGAGCGGCTTTATCCGCAACATTTATTTCATAAAGCGGAAAACGTTTTCCGGTTATGGTTTCAAGGCGGTCAATAACAACCGGGCTGCTGTTTGAAAAATTATCCGCGATAACAACTTCGTATCCCGCAGAAGCAAGTTCAACAGCTGTATGGGAACCTATGTAACCGGCTCCGCCGGTAAGAAGTATCTTCACTATTTATTTTTCCCCTTTCTCAAGCAAAAATATATATCGTAAAAAATCAAAAGCTTCTTTGTTTTTTGTAAAAAGATAGATGATAAAAGCCCCGCCTACATTAAGGATAAGGTCATCGATATCACAGCTGCCCGCAAGAGTTGCAAACTGCAAAAGTTCAACAGTAAGAACAACGGCAGAACATGTCAGAATAAAAATACCGGTCTTTCTCTGTTTTTGCGATATAAGCGGAAGCAGAATTCCGAGAGGCATAAGGCATACAAGGTTACCGATGATGTTAACCATAAATCCTCTGAAATCGGATTCAAACAGGTATTTTGTTATTGTTTTAAACGGAACGGGATTGAGCATAAACTCAACATAATCCTCAAAGAGCTCTTTATCCCAGATAACAAAACCGCCGTTTCTGCCCCACATAGGATCAAAAAGCGTAAGGGTTGCAAAAAGCAGAAGATAAAGCCCAAGAAAGAGCCAAAGGTTTATCTTCATGGCTTTGTTGTTTCCTGTTCTTTTAGTCAGCAGAACGCCTCCCAGCCAAAGGAACGCGCAGCAGCCGCAAAGGAGCAAAAGCCTTGCAGCAGTTGAAAGATATAAACGGGGGATCATCTCCGCCGCAAAATATACCGAAAGAAAAACAGCCGCAAAAATGTATGAAGCAGCAGCGATTATTTTAAAATGTTTCTGCAATTTCAAGGCCCTCTTTTATTGCGGATTCAATTTCTTTTTCAATCTCTTCCTGGGGAAGATAATCGAAATTATCCCTTGCAACAACTTCAAAACCTTTTATTCCCCAAAGCCAGGCAAGGGCTTTAATATAGGGCGTTGCCTGTTCAAGGGGATAGCCGCTTTTTATCGCCATTCCGCGGGTTGTGATAAACAAAAGGTTTTCCGCTTTGCAAAGTCCAAAGCAGGTTTTATCGTCGCTGTCAAAAGTTACGCCGAAAAGCGAACAAAGTTCAAAAAATGTTTTGAGCGATGCGGGAATGGACATATCCCAGAACGGAGCGGCGATAACGATTCTGTCGGCGTTTTTAATTTTATTTGCCCAGCAAAGCGCTTCGTCGGAAACTATGCCGTCCTTTCTTCTGCTGTATTCATCGAACTGGACCGGAGCAAGGTTCAAATCATTTATCGTTAAAGTTTCCACCTCATAGCGGGAAGAAAGTTTTTCAACGATTGGATCGGCAATACGCTTTGTTCTTGAAAGTTCGCCGCGGATGCAGGAATCGATATAAAGAAGTTTTTTCATTTTATCTTCCTCTTTTCAATCAGATTTTATTGTTAAAAGGATTGAACGGACAGCGTTCTTTTATGCACTGATTGTTTTTCACATAATGTTCGCAAACCGGTTTTGTTTTTTCCATCTTTACACCGAAATTTTCTAAAACAAAATCAACGGCTGTTCCGATGGCAAGAAAAGAATCCCTATTGCGGCAAGCGAAGCAGAAGTCATAAGGTTTGAAAGTCCCCATTCTTCCTCTGCAAAAGGATTGGATTTTGAAATAATCAAAACAAACATTCCGCTGCATAATTTTTAAAATTGGGCTTTTCTCTCAACGTAATAAATTGATATTTTCCATAGCTGTACCTTTTGTCAAATTCCAGTTTACCGATCAGTTCACCTTGGTTTGCAAATCCTTGGTATGAACAGAAATACGGACATAATCGTCGGCATTTTCTCTGCTCAAAAGTCCCACGCCCTCAACATGTGCGGTCCTTGGGAACATATCCACAGGCTGAACTTTTATAGGCTCATAGCCAAGATCCTGCATGATTTTAAAATCCCTCGCCATGGTGGCGGTGTTGCAGGAAACATAGACAACCCTTTTCGGTTTCATGGCCGCCACAGCCTCAAGAGTATCCTCGGAACAGCCTTTTCGCGGCGGATCAAGAATTATAACATCCGGAGCAAGACCGCGCCTTTCAAGCTCTGCGGCGGCGGCACCGGCATCTCCGCAGATGAATTCCGCGTTTTTAACGCCCATTCTCTCTGCGTTTATCTTTGCGTTTTCAATAGCCTCCGGAACGATTTCGACCCCGATGAGTTTTCCGGCTTTTTCCACCATGGAAAGGCCTATGGTTCCCGCTCCGCAGTAAAGATCCAGCAAAAGGTCGCCGTCTGAAAGATCCGCAAAATCCGCGGCGGTTTTATAAAGAATTTCCGCACCGGAATGGTTGACCTGATAAAACGCCGCCGGAGAAATATCCACCGTTACTCCGCAGAGAACGTCGGTGATTCCATCCTTTCCGAAAACCGTGCGGGATTTTTTGCCGAGCACCACATTGGTGCGTTCTTTATTGGTGTTGAGCACGATGCTCACAATGTTTTTAAACTGCGTGCTCAAAAGCGAAACAAGAAGTTTTTCTCCCGGAAGCTTGTCTCCGTTGAGCACAAGGCAAACGCCTGTTTCTCCGGTAACTTCGCCTTTTCTTATATAAACCGCCCTAAGAAGTCCTGTATGGCTTTTTTCGTCATATATGGAAATTTTATTCTGTTTTACAAAAAAGCCAATTGCTTCAAGGATATCCGAAAATTTCTTCGGCTGGAGGCGGCAGTTTTTACAGTCCATTACTTCATGGCTTTTTTTGCGGTAAAAACCGAAAACAGGATTTCCCTTTTCGTCTTTTCCAACCTGATAAATGGCCTTGTTGCGGTATTCTTCCGTTTTAGGAGATGCTATTGCCGGAAGCGGCTCGATATCAAATCCGCCGATGCGCTGAACATGGTCCCTTACCCAACCGGTTTTTTCAAAAAGTTCCGCCTCATAGCTCATATGGCGAAGCGAACATCCGCCGCATTCACCGAAAACTTCACATCCGGGTTCAATGCGGCCCTTTGAGGGCCTTATCACGGAATCAAGTTCTCCGTAGATGCAGTTTTTTCCGACCTTTGCGACTTTTACTTTGGCAATGTCGCCGGGTGCGGTAAACGGAGTGAAAACCACCATTCCCTCACAACGCGAAACACCGCTGCCCTCATTAGTGACAGCGGTTATTTCGGTTTCGATAAAACTGTTTTCTTTTATCAAAAGTTTCTTTTCCATTTTAACCCTCCGAGTATGCTATTGCGCCGGAATAGCTTTGGGTAAGAAGGCTTTCGATATTTGCTATATGGAAGTTTGTGTTTGCTGCGGCACAGTTGTTGATAATAAGAACGTCGGTGATTCCGCGGCTGTTAACAAGGTCAACAATATTTCCGTCATAATAACGTTCATCAACAACATAGGTTTCCTCAAAGCCCGCGGCAATATAGGTTGCCGGTGCGTTGCCGTAGGATTCCTTGATGATAACAAGTTTTCTTCCGTTGTTTACGTCGGTTTTGATAACCGTAAGCGGGAAGTCTCCGCCAAGGAATACGCCATAGGAGTTTGCACCTTTTGCATAGCCATGCATTACGGAAGAACCAAAGTAATTTGAAAGGTCGCCTTTGTTATACTGATAGGTTCTGTTGGAAACCGGGAATTCGCACCATTCAACATAGTCCGGGTTGTTATACATGCTCTGGTCATTTGTTCCTGCATAAAGAGTTCCGCGGAAAGGCTCGATTATATGCTTGGTATAGCTGTCATAATCGTAATAGGAAAGTCCCGCAGACTGCATGAACGCGGTATATGCATAATATGCGCCAAGGCCTGTCCAGTGGTGGTCGGTGTTAAAATAGACATATTCGTTGGAATGTGCTTCAAGAACACTGTATGCGTCAACGGTGATAACATCGCTGTCAAGCTGGGAATAGATGTAATCAATGCTGTCCTTTTCGGAGTTTGAAAGGTTCTGATATTTTCTCGGGAAGGGATAGAATTCCGCGTGCTTCGGAATAATCATGCTATAAACGTTTACTCCGCTTCCAAAAGCGTCGCCATATTTATTTATAACGGAGGCATAATAATCCGCAGCTTTCTTGCTTCCGCCAAAGAGTTCAAAACCGATGCCTTTATATACAAAGATTCCTGCAACAGTTTCGCCCTGTGCTCCGTCGTCAACAGGCTCGGAAGAACTGCTTTCGGAGGATACTTCGGAGGAAACCTCGGAAGAATCACTCTGGGAAGTTTGGGTGTTATCCGGCTGGCTTATATTTTCGGAAGAAGAAGTCTGGCTGTTCGGAGCTTCGCTATCGGTGGAAGTTTCGGAAGAGGGCGGGATAACATCATCCTCATCCGGAGTATTGCCCGGAACAGGGCCGTAGATCGCGGCGCCTTCAACACGGATTCCCCTTGCCTCTTCGATCTGTGCCTGGAATTTTACAAACTGCTCGCGGAAGGCAAAGGTATCCGCATAGGCAAGTTCAACGCCGAGGGTATATTCACCCTTAAAAAGTGATTCTATGCTGAATTCGGGCATCTGATTAAGGTCGCGTTTTTCATATTCGGAATAAGTCGGCTGGGGCAGCGCCCATGCAAGGATTCCGATGGTAAAGATTATCACAAGGCAGACGGCTATGCTTGCGATTTTTACGATTTTATCGTTGCGCTCTTTGTTATAATCTTCGCCGTAAGCGTGTTTATCGATTCTCATTAAAGCCGCCTCCTTTTTTAGAATTTATAGTAGAGGAAGGGGTTATAGCTCATGCCTACAAGAAGAGAGGTGTTTACAATAAGCATAACCGCATTCGCAGGGATCTGGAGAATTTTTGCGGGCATCTGGAGTTTCGGGCGGTCTTCGATGAATTTTTTGACCGTCGGAACAATGGGCATGCAGAATGCCACTGCAAGAATAATCCAGAAGATGTTGTTAAGAAGAGTGAGTTCAAGGGATACATCCCAGAATCCGGTGCCTTTTGCTCCGAACATGACCGCAAAGCAATCGAACATTTTTCCCATATCTTCAAAATAGAACATTACCCAGCCGATAACTGCGATAAAGAGAAGATAGATATTGGAAAGAACCGGAATCTTTTTGAGCCATTTGAGGAGGAAAAATTTTTCGATAATGATAAGAGCGCCGAACCAAAGGCCCCAGATAATGAAGTTCCAGCTTGCGCCATGCCAGAAACCGGTGAGGAACCATACGATGAAAAGGTTGAGGAACTGGTGTTTTCTGTTTCCTCCAAGGGGAATATAAACGTAGTCGCGGAAGAATCCGCCGAGGGACATATGCCATCTGCGCCAGAATTCCGTTGCGGAACGGGAAATATATGGGTAGTTGAAGTTTTCAAGGAAGTGGAATCCGAATATTCTGCCGATACCGATAGCCATATCGGAATAACCGGAGAAGTCATAATAAATCTGGATGGAGAACATCAGAATACCGAACCAGACGGCCGCGGTACTTTGCTGGGTAAGGTCGCCGGTAAGATAATTTTCCGCAAAGCCTCCCGCAACGTTTGCGATGAAAACTTTTTTGGTAAGACCAACAAGAAATCTTGCTGTACCTGCCCAGATATCTTCGAGAGTTTCTTTACGGCTGTTAACTTCAATGGCTACGTCCGCATAACGTACAATAGGACCCGCAACAAGCTGGGCATAAAGCGAAACATACATGAAATATTTCATATAGTTACGCTGGGGTTCAACATTTCCTCTGTAAACATCTATGGTATAGCTCAAAGTCTGGAAGGTATAGAAGCTGATACCGATGGGAAGAGTGAATGCCGGAACAGGAAGATCAAGTCCTGTAATGAAGTTAATGTTTTCCACAAAAAATCCGCTGTATTTAAAAATACCGAGAAGGCCGAGGTTCAATACAAGCGAAGAAATAAGCGCAAGTTTTGCTCCGATTTTACCACGGTATTTTTCAATAGTCAGACCGTGAATATAGTCTATGGTTGCGCTGAAGATAAGAAGAGTTATCCAAACAGGCTCGCCCCAGGCATAGAAAAACAGCGAGAAGAAAACAAGTACCGCATTTCTGAACGCTCTGTTCTTTGTGCAGAAATAGAGAATCAGGTTAAGCGGAAGAAAAACATAGAGAAAAAATAAGTTTGCAAATACCATTTTTTGTCGTCCGTCCTTATGAATGTTTTATCTATCGAATGTCGTTTTTAACGATCTTTTTGTTACGATAATAGAAATATAATAACTTATTTTTGTTCCTATTTCAACATAAAAAGAATTATTTAACAATTTCGTTTCAAATTTATTCAGAAAACGATTATTTCAGTCGGAACAAAAGCCTCGCGATACCTTTTGCGGAAAAAGGGATTATTGGAGAAAAATATCCGCCTTTTCCATGGATTTTTGTTGTAAGAATGAGAAAAAGCGTAAGAGCGATCCCTAAAACAAATCCCCAGATACCCAAAATCGCCGTTCCGATAAGCATGAACATACGCATAAATTTAATGGCATAGCCAAGTTCATATCCCGGCTGGCTGTAGTTTGCCATAGCAACAAAAGCCATATAGAGCATGGTTTCTGCATCGAACCAGCCGCTTTTTACTGCAAAATCACTTACTATGATACCCGCAATTATCGAAAATGTTGACGAAAGCATTCCGGGGGTGTTGAGTGATGAAAGCTTAAGACCGTCTATAACAAATTCAAGAATCAAAAGCTGCCATATTATCGGGATATTCTGTTCATTTTCAACAAGGACAAATTTAAAAACCTCCGGAACATACTCCGGGTATTCAAGGGCAAGCATCCAAACAGGCGTTACAAAAAGAGTCACCAGCATGGTCAGCAGCCTTGTTATACGAAGATATGCTCCTGTAAGGGGCGGAAAATAATAGTCGTTTGCGTCCTCTGCAATATCAAAAATCGTTGAAGGCATTATCATTGCCGTCGGGGTGTTATCCACAAGAACGATAAGATCCCCCTGCATTATCTGTGCGGATGCAACGTCGGGTCGCTCGGTAAATTTATATTTTGGAAAAGGATTCCAGCGTTTTTTTCCGTTTATGACGTTTGCCATATCCTCCTGGCTCATGGTAAGAGCCTCAATTTTTGAATTCTTTATTTTTTCACGAACATCATTAAGCATTTCCCTATCCACCTTGCTTCCAAGATAACAAAGGGCAATATCCGTTTTTGAAACTGTTCCGATTGTATGATATTCCACGCTGAAGTCACAGTCCCTTATGCGGCGGCGGATAAGCGCCGCATTGAAAAGCATTGTTTCGGTAAAACCGTCCCTTGAACCTCTCATTACCTTATCCCGGTCCGGTTCTGCATTATCTCTTTGGGGATAATTACGAAGTTCAAAAACAAAGGCATTTGAAAAGCCGTCCACCATGAGCACGGTTCTTCCGCTGAGCACCGCTGTTGTTATTGCTTCGTCGTCACTTTCGGTGTTCACTCCCGCAAAAGGAATATGGTGGCGCAAAAACTCCTCTTCGGAATCCGCATCCCCTTTTTTCAGAAAGGAAAATTCCGCAAGTATTCTTTCCAGAACATCGCTTCGCAAAAATCCGTCCACCATATATAAAACCGCGGATTTTTCCGCAAAGTTTATTTCTCTCTTTTTTATATCAAAATTTCGGTTAGTGCAAAAAAGCGCATCAAAATGCCGTTTGTTGCTTTCAATATCCGTAGAAATATTCATAAAAAACGCCGCCTTTCCAAAGGATATTTTTCCATAAAAAGCGGATTTTATACTAAAAAATCCCCCGGATTTCCGGGGGATTTATGCTTTTATTCTTATGTTTAAAACTGTTTTATTTCATAACCGAGCCATGTTCCGTCATCATTTTTCGGCCAGCCAGCAAAAAATTTTCTGCTGACGTAAATTTCGATATTTCCTTTGTTTTCATAGAAAGAAGGGCTTTTTGAATTGACCTCAAAAACATTTTTGGTTGGTTCACCGTAAAAATATACCGATATAGTTTTATCCTCAGCAGGATAAAATGCGTATGATGCTATTCTTTCCGGCGTTCCTTTGATAACGATTTTTCCGGAATATCCGTGAAAAGCCGCTTTTTCTATCACCTTTATATTTTTATTCAAAGTAACGCTGTGAACATTACTGCTTTGGAAAGCGCCAAGGCCGATTATTTCCACCTCATCCGGAACAATAAATTTTCCGGATTTATAGCTGAGAACTTCAACCAATATTTTCATATCGGCGGTATAAATTACTCCGTCTTTTACACAGATATCCCGGTTGTTTTTGTCTATAACAAGCTCGGTAAGGCTGTTTGACCTATCAAAAGCGGAGGCTTCAATATCCCGAAGAGTTGAAGGAAGTTTTACAGAAGAAAAATTTCCGCCGTAAAAAGCGTTGCTTCCAAGGTGTTCAACACCCTCTTCAAGAATAAGCTCCCCTGCTTTACCTTTGTTCCACTGGGCAAAGGCATTTTCGCCTATTGCATCAACGCTTCCGGAAATGACAAGGTCGCAGTCAAATCCGCAGCCGAGAAAGGCGTTACTTTTTATTTCCGTTACGCTTTTGGGAATAACAAGTTTTCCGGAAAGGTTTTCCATGCCCAAAAATGTATTTTTACCTATTACGGTTATTCCCTCATCTATAACAATGGTTTTGCACTGTTCGGAAAATTCTCCCCAAGGTGCAAGATTTATCCAGCTGTTTGTTTCCCTGTCAAAACGGTTTTCGGAATAATCTTCCATCGGGCCTTTTCCGCTTATCCTTAAGGTCCCGTCCGTATTCAGCACCCATGTTACGGATGTTTCGTCCCCTTTGGTTCCACAGTATCCGCCGGAAATTATCTTATTCGATTCATAGAATATCATAGACTCCACATCTGTACGAATATATTCTCTTTTTGCCGGTTTTGCAAAAGGATTTTCCTCCGGATTTTCTGTGTACCAGTCTATGACCATTATGATATTTTTAAAAACATCGCGGGTGGTCCAGATAGCTGTTCCGTTGATCGTATTTTCATCCATCAAAAGGATATTTGTTGCCCTTGAATGCGAATCTTTTATATCGAAATAAACATTTGTGGAATTTATTTGTTCAATGCGTTTTGCCTCGGTTTCATAAGCCCATATACCACCGTCGAAATGGCAGCATCGGTATCCGGTATACTTTGATTCTCTGTTCGTTCTGTCGATCCATTCCTCAATGCTTTCGCCTTCTTTTATGGGCGAAGCATCCGGAGCAAGAAGATAAGCTTCCGCATTGGCTATAACACCGATATCCGTATCCGAAATTTTTCCTCTGTTAACTTCAATAGTGCCGGGTTCTTTAAAAATTTCGAGATCAAGGCCCGCATCTTCAAGTTCTTTTTCCGTTTTATATTCATAGTCCCCATGAACTTCGCGGAAAATTATTCTTTCCGGATCGGAAACAGGCTTCCAATAGGCATCCATCCAGTAAGAGTCCTTATTTTTTACCAGATTTTCCGTAAGTATCCTGTATGGAAGGATCTGTGTTTCAACATTTCCTTCTGCGTCGCGCCATGCCATTACAGCATAGAAAAGCTGGCCTGTTTCATAAAGGGCAAACTTATATTCACCTTCGAACATAACGACCTTTGCAAAAGGTCTGTCAGTAATGGCTGTGTATCCTTCGTCGTATGTGCTGTAATAAAGTTCCTCGCCATTTGCGATCTGTTTTTTAAGATTGCTGTAGGTCGGTCCGTTTCCCTGATTAAAAGCGATCCATTCTATATCATCGAAAGGGGCTTCTATCGCTATTTCAATATAGAGTTCATCACCGGGATTATAGCCGTCCTCTTTTTCAAATTCCTCCTGTGGAATTTCCTGTACCATGACATTTAAAACTCCGTCTTCAAAGCCGTATGAAAAAAAGTTTTCCGTATTTCCTGGAACGGAAACGGATATCTGTTCTTCACGGACTATCTCACTTTTTGTCCAGTAATCATAGAAATCGTCGGGCAGAATTTCAATATAGCCCCCGTATCTGTCATCGGACGAGTTCTGTTCCTCATACCCTGTTTCCTGTTCCGGATCGGCAGGTTCTTCATCCTCATCTGTTTTTTCCGGCTGAAGATATTCATCATCAAGTTCCGTATGCTCCGGTTCCTGCGGCAAAGGTTCTGTATCGTTTTGCCGAATAAGGATCGCCGCAATAATGACTATTACCAAAGCAGCCAGAACAACGAACCATTTTTTGCCGTTCATTTTCGGCTGTTTTGCGCTTTTTATGGCCGAAATCATTTCGTCCGCATCCTGATAGCGTTTTTCCGGGCTTATCATGGTACATTTTTCAATAACTTTAAGATAATAGCCGGAAGCGAGTTTTGTTGAAGGGTGTTCGCCCGTAAGCATTACGTTCATAAGAACGCCGAGGGAATAAATATCCGACCTTGCGTCCGTCTGGGAAAGGCCATACTGTTCCGGCGCGGCATAACCGGTTGTTCCGAGTATCTTTGTATCCGTTTCTTTTTCCGGTGTTACCATTCGGGAAGCATCAAAATCGATAAGGACTGCTTCATCTCCGCGAAGAATAACGTTTTCCGGCTTAATATCTCTATGGATGATATCGAGATTATGAAGAACTTTAAGGCCTTCGCATATCTGGATTATTATTCTTTTTGTTTCTTCCGGAGAGATTTTATCACAGAGAAGAAGATAATAAAGGGTATCGCCCTGAACAAATTCCTCAAGTATCTCCGTCATTCCGAATTTTTCTTCAACGCTTAATATTTTAGGAAGATGGGGGCTTGATACAGACATAAGTTTTTTATAAATATCCCCGGCATTTTCCGCATAGCGAAGGATAAACTTCTTTTTCGTTTCTTTTTCGCGCACAGAAAAAACGCCGCCCTTTTCGCTTTTTTTGAGCAGCTTTACGTCATCGTATCTTCTGTTTACATCGATAAAAATATTACTAAAATCGTTCATACTTCAAAAACCCTATGCTGTCAGCTTATTGATTTTTTCTGCCGAAAAATGTAAGATATCTATATTATAACAGGGTTTTAAATTTTGTAAAGGAGGCGATCGGTTGAAAAAAATAGATACTGACGGTCTTAAGCAGGAGCTTATGTCTTCCCCTGATTTGGATGAATTTCTTTCCGAAAACGAAGAAGCATTCTGTAACAACAGCGCATCCGACATCCTTGTTCGTCTTTTCAACGAAAAGAATATTTCAAAAGCCGCCCTTGCAAGAAAATCCGGCATAAGCGAAGTTTATCTTCATCAGATTTTTTCCGGAAAACGAACCCCTTCCAGAAACAGGCTCCTTTGTCTTGCTTTTGGACTTGAGGCAAAACTTGATGATGTTCAGGAACTTTTAAAACTTTGCGGTTTTGCTTCGCTTTATCCAAAAAACAGACGTGATGCCATCATCATCTACGGCCTCACACATAATTCCGAGCTTTTTGAAATAAACGATAAGCTTTTTGTTGAAAATGAAGAAACCCTTTTCTGATTAATTTGAATTTTTCATAACCAACCACCAAACTAAAAGGCAGAAGGCCCGTGGATTTTCCGCGGGCCTTCTGCCTTTTTATGAGCACGGTGCTCAATCTTTGTTTTTTTGTGATGCTAATGGGATTTTTACGCTGTTTTATCCATAAGAACTCCGATAACTATAAGCCTGTCGTCATTCGCTTTTCCGTAACAGGTTGAAAGGGTGAGCACCTGTTTATCATATTCCGGATATATTTCCGTTTCATAAAGGGAACGGGTTTTTATATCGTCAACAGCAAAGCCATAATGCTCTTTATCTTCCGCCGTATCGAAATAATACCAATCGTCTTCCTCTTTAACGCAGGCGACGGCAAATATCTCATAATACTTTATGCCTTCGGCTGTTTCAAATTCGATTATCGGATGCTCTTTGCAATATTCTTCGTCAATGTATTTTGTAAGGTCGGAAAACATGGTTCCGTTTTTCATATTATGACCGTATATCATAATGTTTGTGTCCTCGAGAGTTATGGTCTCCTCCATAAACGGAACGCCGGAAATTGCATATTCAAGATCAAAATTCTTTCTTAAATATTTATGCGGTTCCTGCGGAGTATACATAACCGGATAATCTATTGCCGTTCCCTCAATGTATATCCAGCCTATGAAATCGGGATTTTGTTCAAAAAGCGGCGCAAGGTTGCGTTTTGAAGCAGTCTGTTGTTCTTTCCCGTTTTCATCCGCTGGGGTTATGGTTATTTCGCCGGAGGGGATTTCGGAATATACTACATCTTCGAGCTTTTCAAGATCGTTTTTTTCCTTTTCACTTTGGGAAAGTTCCTTAAAAACCATAACGCCCGAAAAAATCAAAACAGCAAGCACAAGAACTATAAGAATGTAAAGAATTTTTTTACTCATGTTCATCCTCCTTTTGCTGTTTTAAAAATTTTTTAAAGGGTCTTATATGTTCCGTTGTTGTCGCCCCGGATAAGACTTCCGAGTACGGATTCGAGCATAACGCCCTGGCGGGTGTCGCTTCCGTAGCTGAAGGTTGTTTTTACGCAAAGCTGAGCAAAATCCGTTGCCCTTCCGATCGCTATGGGAAGGCTTGCTCCCCCAAGCATAGCACCGATAAGAACGGATGCAAAAATGTCTCCGCAGCCGGGATAATGCACCGGAATATATTCACAGGGAGAATACCAGAAGGAACCCTGCTCGCTGTCATAACCTATATTTGCAAGAACGCCGGTTGCAAGTTCAACACCGGTAACAACTATCTTTTTGGGACCGAGCCCGCTGAGCTTTAAAAGAAGGCTTCTTGCCTCGGTAACGGTCATGGGTTCTGTGCGGTAATTTTCATCAAGAAGCATTGCGGCCTCTGTAAGATTTGGAGTTATAACATCCGCAACAGCAACAAGCTCTTTCATACGTTTCTGAAGATTTTTGGTACAGGTTTTATATGCCTTTCCGTTATCGCCCATAACCGGATCGACGATTTTAAGACTTTTGGGATAGCTTTTGAAAAACTCAAGGCAGGAATCAACCTGTTCCTCGCTTCCGAGAAAGCCGGAATATACAGCTTCAAAATCAACACCGATATCTTTATAATGTTCGAGCGCGGGTTTTATGTAATCCGTAAGATCCCGGAAAACAACATCGCCGAATCCCCCGGTATGGGTTGAAAGCACTGCTGTAAGCACCGGACAGGCCTGAACTCCCATGGCGGAAAGAACCGGAAGAATAACGGATATGGAACATCTTCCGAAGCCGGAAAGATCATGTATTGCGGCAACTCTTGCCGGTCTTTTTTCCATATATACACCTCGTTTTTTTGCAGTTTAAAAATATATTTTTTCTCCATTTTTATCACCGTAAAATTCCGCGTATCACAAAAAACAAAAAGCGGAAAATAAAAATACAAAACGATGAATGGAGGTTTTTTATGAACAGAACAGTTTCCGCAGTTGTTTCCGGCGCGGCTGCCGCCGCAGCTATCGGCACCGCGGTTTATATGATGAATAACAGAAGCGGCCACGCAAACGTTCGCAAAATGCGCCGCAGCGCCGCAAAAACCGTCAAGGCCGTTGGCAATATTGCAAACGGCATTTCAAGCATCATGCGTTAATTAAGTTCGTCAATGGTAAGGCCGTAGCTGGGAAGGAATTCTTTAAGAAAAACTTCCGCTTCCGGAACATCCATTTCCAAAATGGATTCCGTAATGCTTGTTTTTGCTTTTGAAAATTCCCGGTTTCCGGAATTTTCTTCTTCAACGCATTTTATCAGGGCGGAAATTTTATCTGCGGCCTTAAGCAGCTTAAGAAGTTCCGGATCTTCGTCCGAATGGTCAAAAAGCGGTTCATAATCCGGACGAAGATCATCCGGAAGCATATCGAGGAGTTTTTTATTTGCAACGGTTTCAACCTTTTTATATGCTTCCTTTATCTCGGGATTATAATATTTTATCGGGGTTGGCATATCGCCGGTAAGTATCTCGCTGCAGTCATGGTACATAGCGAGCATAACAAGCCTTTCAACATCACATTCCTTTTCAAAGCGGCGCTTACGCAAAAGGCCGAGGCAATGGGCAACAACAGCGGTATCGAGGGAATGTTCCGAAAGGGACTCCTGACGGCTGTTTTTCATAAGTGACCAGCGAAAAATATGTTTCATTCTTGAAATATAGGCATAAAATCTGCTTTCGGACATTTTTTATCCTCCCGATGCAACAAAATCAAAAAATAAAAGCACTATTATTACGGAAAGCTTCTTTCCGAAAAAAACAATAATCTGCGGCGGCCACCACCAAGCGGACCACACGTTAAATTATATTATAAGACTTTTTTATAAAAAATAACAGTCTTTTTTTCGTGTTCCGACCCGCCGCAGGTTATTTTTTTATAAACCCTTTAAAAATTATGTAAAAAGGGTTATAATTATATTGGAATAATTTATTTTAAAATCAAACTTTTTTGAGGATGGAATATATGATAAAAGAAATCAAAAACCAAAAACTGAATATGTGTCTTTGGACACTTATCCTTGCGGCTATTTGTGCGGTTATCACCGTTGGCGTTGTTGTTTGGCGCAACGGAGGAATTTTTACATATTACGGTGACTATAACTGTCAGCAGATAGCGTTTTATATGCATGCCCACGAGCTTGTTACAAGCGGACAGATAGGCTGGGACTGGAACACCGACCTTGGAGTAAACTTTATCGGTTCCTATTCCTTCTATCTTCTTTTCAGCCCGTTCTTCTGGCTGACCTTTCTTTTTGATACTTCCGCAGTGCCCTATCTTATGGCTCCGCTTTTTGTAATAAAATTTATGACCTGCGCCGTCACCGCGTATTTTTACGTTGCGCGCTTTGTTAAAGATAAGCGTTTTGCCGTTATCGGCGGCCTGCTCTACGCATTCAGCGGATACTGCATCTATAACCTTTTCTTCAACCATTTTCTTGATGTTGTTGCGTTCTTCCCGCTCCTTCTTATCGGTCTTGAAATGCTTATTACAGAGGACAAGCACGGTCCTTTCGCGGTTGCGGTTGCTCTTAACGCCATAGTCAACTACTGGTTTTTCATCGGCGAGGTTTTCTTTGTTATCCTCTATTTCTTCATCCGCATCACAGATAAAAATATTACCCATAAGCTCCGCTGCTTTATATTTGTTGCCGTTGAATCCGTTATCGGGCTTGCGGTTTCCGCAGTTGTTGTTCTGCCCTCTGTTCTTGCAATAACCGATAACCCGAGGACCGGCGTTGATAACTTTATTAACGGCTGGAACATGTGGCTTTATTACAGCGAACAGCGCGTTCCCGCAATTATTGCAAGCTTTTTCTTCCCGCCCGATATGCCTTCAAAGCAGAATATGTTCACCGGTCAGGGCGCACAGTGGGCTTCTATGGCAGGATGGCTTCCGCTTTTCGGAATGACCGGCGTTATCGCCTATGTGCGCTGTGTTAAAAACGACTGGCTCAAAAAGATGATAATTGCCTGCACCGTCTGTGCTCTTGTTCCGGTGCTCAACTCTGTTTTCATCCTTTTCAACCATTCTTACTATGCCCGTTGGTTCTATATGTTCATACTTATGCTTGTTCTTGCAACGGCAAAAGCTCTTGAATCCTCCGGCGAAGAGGAATATCCTGAAATAGATTATAAAAAAGGACTTATACCTTCCCTTTGTGTTATTGCGGGACTTATCCTTATCCTTACCCTCACACCCGTTCATTATGATGACGGAAACTGGGAACCCGGCCTTCTTTATAATGAAAACTGGTTTGCCCTTTCTGCAGGATTTGCGGCGGTATGTTTTGCAATAACCGTTCTTCTCTGGTTCCTGCGTCTTAAAAAATATTATAAAAACGTCCTTGTTCTTGCAACGGCGGTAATCTGTGCCCTTTACGGTTTTGCATATATCAACCTTGGCTACACCTTTGCCGGGGACCATGAGGAAATCATCGACGATGCTGTTGGCCTTGCTGAAGAGATGGAACTTCCCGAAACGGGAGGCACTTTTGCAAGAGCGGATTTTTACGAATGTTTTGAAAACATGGGCCTTTACTGGAACATCCCATCAATCCGCTGCTTCCACAGCGTAGTTACCCCTTCCATCATGGAATTTTATCCCACCGTTGACGTTACCCGCGATGTTTCCAGCAAGCCGGATTTTGACCTTTATGAGCTTCGCTCCCTCCTCTCCGTAAGATATCTCTATGCGGATGCGGATGAAGCTTCGGAAGAATCCGTTCTCTGTCAGGGATTTGATTATTATGACACCGAAAACGGATATCATATTTACCGCAACGAAAACTATATCCCCATGGGCTTTACCTTCGATAATTATATAACCGAAGATCAGTACTACTCTGTTTTTGAAACCCAGCGCAGCGAACTTCTTATCTCCAACCTTGTTCTTAACGAAAGCCAGGCAAAGCTTTACGGCCAGTATCTTGAGCATAACGAAAATCCTTATGTCGGTATCCAGTATGAGGAATTCCAGAGAGAAGTAAGCAAAAGAAGAATTTCTTCCGCATACAGCTTTGAATATGACCACAAAGGTTTTACCGCAAAGATACATCTTACCGAAGGCAACCTTGTTTTCTTCTCCGTTCCCTATGAAAAAGGCTGGACCGCCTATGTAAACGGAGCAGAAACAGTCATAGAAAAAGTCGATATCGGCTTTATGGCGGTTTTTGCAGAAAAAGGAATAAATGAGATAGTATTTGTATATAACGCACCGGGACTTAAACTCGGCGCGGTAATATCCGCATTTTCTGCCGCGGCCCTTATCGCATATATCGTTTTCTTCCATTACGAAAAACTTCACCGCGCCGCGGACAGCGAACTTATGGATGAATATTATGAATCCAGGAAGCCCTCCGGTACCGATGTTTCCGAAATCGAACTTCCTCCGGAAGAAGACCTTACCATAGTCCGCAGCCCCGCAGACGTTCCTCCATACCGTGAATATAAAGGTCCGGAAGAAAAAATTTATCCCGAACTTTAAAATATTGCAACAAAAACGGAAAATTTTTGCACTATTGTTATATAAAGGAGGTTTGATAAAATGAAAAAACTCAATATTCTTGCTCTTATCATTGCTCTTCTTGTTGTTTTAAGCGGATGCAGAGCATCCAACGAAATGGCAACCGACAGCTTTTATGACAAAGGCTTCAGCGACGGTTTCTTTGTTGATGAGCCTACTGCCGAAGCACCGGAAATGGAATGGATAGATGAGGAAATGGCTGTTGAGGACAGTGTTTTTGACAGTATGGCTTCCGAGAATATTTCCGAAAACAGTTCCGCAGTCGGAAGAAAACTTATCCGCACCTTTGACCTTGAGGTTGAAACTCTTGAATTTGATTCATTTGTCGCCTCCGTTAAAAAAGAGGTTAACTCTCTCGGCGGATATATCGAAAGCTCCAGCACCAGCGGAAACTCCTATAATTATTCTTCAAACCGCTATGCAAGCTTTGTATGCCGCGTTCCCTCCGATAAACTCGACGAATTTGTAAACACCGTCGGCGGACTTGGAAACGTGACTTACAGCTATGAGGACACCACGGATGTAACTCTCAATTATGTTGACACCGAAGCAAGGATAAAATCTCTCCAGACCGAGTATGATCAGCTTCTTGAGCTTCTTGGCGAAGCGGAGAACATTGATACCATCATCCTTCTTCAGCAGCGTCTTACCGAGGTGCGCTATCAGCTTGAAAGCTATCAGAGCCAGCTTCGTACCTATGATAACCTTGTTGATTACAGCACCGTTAACCTTAACGTAAACGAAGTAAAGCGCATTACCGCACCGGAACAGGAAACCGTTTGGGAACGCATCCAGAGCGATTTTTCCGATAACATCTATGATATCTGGGTCGGCGCAGAGGACCTTCTTGTATGGTTCGTTGCAAATATCCCCTATTTCATCATCTGGGCTGTAATTATTGTTCTTATTGTTCTCGTTATCAGATTCATCCTTGGAAGAAGCCCTAAATATCAGGAACGCAAAGCAGCAAGAAAAGCCGCAAAAGAATATAAAAAAGCACAGAAACTTGCCAAAAAGAACGGCACCGAAGCAGCCGAAAACACCGAAAGCAAGGAATAAAAGGCGGCGAAAATATGAAAAAGATTTTTTCAGTCTTTTTGATAATCGCTTTACTTCTTTGCGGATGTCAGGCTGTTCCGGAAGATGCGGCCGGCAAAACCTGTGATGTGCGTCCTATGATATATTATGAAGGTATCTATTGGGTGAATCCTCATATGCCCGTTTCCGATCTTCCGGAAGGTTATGAATACGCCGGAACAGTCGATGAAGAAATGGCATATAATACCGGTCTTGAGGGAACAGAATATTACACAAATCCCGAAAGCAACGATTTTTATACCTATCAGAAAACCGGAACACCCATCGGCGGCAATACCGTTGATACCACTAAAATGGCAATGCACTATGTTCAGTGGGTACCGATAGACAATTAATAAACAAATAAAAAAACTCCGTGCTCGTTTGAGCACGGAGTTTTTTGTTATTTTATCAGCCGTTGGTTATTATCAGTTTTGCGTTTTCGTCCGGAGTTTCGGAAGTAAATTCGTTTGTTGAACAATAAATATAGACGAACTGTCCGGGTTCAATCACGATAGTTCCATCGCCGGTAAGAACAGGTTCAGCTGCCTGGGAAATATATCTGAAGCCATCTTCAAATTTTTCATCAAAAATATATACGCTCCATTCGGTTTTTTCCGAATTTTCCGCCTTGAAAACATATTCCGAAGCTTCGCTTCCGCCGAAAACAAGTTCAGTGTAACCTGCGCCGAAAAAACAATCTTTTGCCTCAACAGTTTCAAAAACCTTTTCTTCCGCAGCGCAGGCGGAAAACAATGCAGCAAATATAACAGCCAGAACAAAAGCAATTGTTTTTTTCATTTCCGGTTCTCCTTTCATTTTATTTTTGCTTTTTCAAGCAAATACATTTTATTTCCGGAAAAAATTTCAATCAAGCTTTATTTTATTAACAATTCAGTTTATTCAGGAATAGAATAAAATCACATTTCTTTACCCATATAAATTATTCCGCGGCTGCGGTTGAAACCGCGTTTTTTATAAAACTCCTCATCTTCAAGGTTTGTCATGAGCACCGTTTCTCGGATGCCCATTCCTTTGAGCATACGCTCAAATTCCTCAAGAAGTTCGGTTCCTATTCCTTTTCCGCGAAGATCGTTTTTTACGCAAAATTCTTTTATATTAAAAATAACGCCGTCAAAATACTGTTCCTCTTCTCCAAGAATCATTCCGGTTATTCCCTCTTCGTTATATGAAACAATGCCGAAAAAGCCGCCGTTGTTTATCATCTGTGAAAGGCGTTTTTCTGCAGTTTTCTGGGTCCATTTATCATACCAGGGATCCGAGTTGAATGTTTCTGCATATATTTTTGCAAGTTCCGGGGCGTCCTCTATGGTTATCTTTCTGTAATCCATTTTAATCCTCTGCTTCTTGATTTGATATAAATATATTATCCCATATTGGGGCTGCCGTCAATAGGTCTTTGCCAGCCGTCAACGTGGGAAGCGATATCCGCGGCGATTATTTTTTCCTCATAAACGTAAAGAGTTGCAAAAGTTTCTTCCTCGCCTTCTATCGGGTAAACGTATTTTTTGACCGTTTTTCCAAGGAATGGCGAAAGATCAAAACCAAAATCCATCTGAGATTCGTTATATTCCGCAAGTATCTCATCCATTTCCTCCGGAAGAAGAACATCTTCTATGAGCGATGGTTCTGCCGCCGTTTTAAAGCCCCTTGAAGATATATATTCTTTTCTCTCTTCGTTATTCGCTGCCCTTCGGGAAATGGATTCTGCAGCCTTTGGAGCCTCTGCTCCGCCAAAGAAAAGTATCAACGCGATTATTCCCGCAAGAATAACGCAAAGGGTCCCTATTATTTTCGTTCTTGTTGTTTTAACGGAAGCAGTTATCATAAAATCATCTCCGAAAATTCAAATGCTGTTTGTAATAAAGGTAAAATAAAAGCCCTGTCAATGTTATGACAGGGCTTTTTGAATTATTCGGATGAATTATTCTTTTTCTTCGGTCATCCACTGTTTTGCTTCTTCGATTACAGCCTGTTTAAGACCTTCGTCGCGGAGCTCTTCATAGTGGTCAAATGCAAAGGTGAAGGAACCTCTGCCCTGAGTGGAGGAACGGAGAGAAGTGGTAAAGTCGTGCATTTCGCTCATAGGAACTTCTGCTTCAACTTCGGAATAACCGTCTTCGCCTTCAACAGGGTTCATACCCAGAACACGGCCGCGGCGTTTGTTAACGTCGCCGATGATGTCACCGGTGTTGGAATCCGGAACAACAACTTTAAGGGAACCGATAGGTTCAAGGATTGCGGGACCTGCCTGCGGGATACCTGCTTTATAAGCAAGTCTTGCTGCCATCTGGAAGGACATATCGTTGGAGTCAACAGGATGGTAAGAACCGTCAACAAGTCTTCCGAGAACGCCGACCATGGGATAACCTGCGAGCATACCGACTTTGCATGCTTCGCGGAGACCTTTTTCAACTGCGGGGAAGAAGTTTCTCGGAACGGAGCCGCCGAATACTGCTTCTTCGAATACCATTTCTTCGGAATCGGTAGGTTCAAACTCTACCCAAACATCACCGTATTGGCCGTGGCCGCCGGACTGTTTCTTATGTTTACCCTGAACTTTAACCTTTTTACGGATGGTTTCACGGTAAGGTACACGGGGTTTTTCAAGACCAAGCTCTACGCCGAATTTGGATTTGAGCTTGCTGCAAATAACGTCAAGATGCTGTTCGCCAAGACCTGCAAGGATCTGCTGTTTGGTTTCTGCATTGTTTTCGTATGCAACGGTTGCATCCTCTTCCATGATTCTTGCGATAGCGCCTGCGATCTTGGAATCATCGGTTTTGCCCTTGGGATACATTGCCATTCTGAGGCATGCATAGGGGAAGTCGGTCTTTTTGCAGGAAACAACACGTCTGGGATCACAAAGGGTATCACCGGTCTGTGCATCAGCAAGTTTAGTGATTGCGCAGATATCGCCGGCACCTACTGCTTCGGTAGGTTCCTGGGTTTTGCCGTGCATGATAACAAGTTTACCAAGACGTTCGGGGTTGCCGGTTCTGGAGTTGGTAACAGCGGAAGCAGCGGTAAGAACGCCGGAAACAACTTTAACATAGGAAAGTTTGCCAACGAAGGGGTCTGCAACAGTTTTGAATACGTATGCTGCAAGGGGCTCATCATCGGTGCAGGTGAGTTTTACTTCTTTGCCGTCAGCATCGGTTGCAACTTCGGAAGCAACTTCTTCTGCGGAGGGGAAGATTTTTTTGAATTCGTGGAGGAGCATTTCGATACCGCGAAGAGTTACGGAGTCGCCGCAATATACGGGAGCGATGATACCGGATGCAACGCCTTCTTCAAATCCGCGGAAACGTTCTTCTTCGGTGAATTCTTCGCCTTCAAAGAATTTTTCCATGAGTTCGTCGTCTGCTTCTGCGATTGCTTCGCTGATTGAGTCCTCAAGTTCTTCAATAATCGGATCGTTAGGAAGATCAACTTTGGTGCTCTTGCCTTTTGCGTCAAAAGTGAAAGCTTTTTTGGTGATAAGGTCAACATAAACGTCGCCGATCGGAATTACTGCAGGGCAAACTGCGCTGCCGAATTTTTCTTTAAGAGCGGCAAGAACTTTGTTGAAGTCTGCATTCTCAAGATCCATTTTGGAAATATAGAATGCTTTTGCTTTTTTCTGTGCGGTTGCAAGTTTCCATGCTTTTTCGGTACCGACAAGAACGCCGGATTTTGCAGAAAGAGTGATGATAACTGCATCTGCTGCACGAACACCTTCATAGAAACCGCCGGCAAAGTCGAAAAGTCCGGGAGTGTCGATGAGGTTTACTTTTACGCCGTCATATTCAAAAGGAGCTACTGCGGAGCTTACGGAAATGTGACGCTTGATTTCTTCGGGATCGAAGTCGCAAACGGTGTTGCCTTCGGTTACGGAACCAAGTCTGTCGGTTGCGCCTGCCATAAAGAGAAGAGCTTCAGCAAGGCTGGTTTTTCCGTCTCCGCCGTGACCAGCGAGGGCGATATTTCTGATGTCTTTTGCATTGTACTGTTTCAAAGTTGTTAATCCCCTTTCACAATGTGTCGTACAGGCTTATTATAACAAAAAATTATTATATATTGCAACAAAAACGGCAAAAAAAGTTACTATTATTATAGAACTTTATTAAAAAAAGCACAAATACTGTTAAATTATGCAAAAAAACCTTCAAAAATCTACTTGTATTTTTATCTTTTAGAATATTATATAA
This sequence comes from Oscillospiraceae bacterium, assembly GCA_017436125.1. Lineage (GTDB taxonomy): Bacteria > Bacillota > Clostridia > Oscillospirales > Ruminococcaceae > UMGS1668. The sequence goes on from JAFSDS010000010.1 coordinate 26,087, forward strand.
TAATTCCGAGGTGAAGCCCATGCTTACAATGCTTAAAAAATTCAGAAAACAGAGAAAACTTACTCAGCGTGACCTTGCGGACGCTTTACATATTTCACAAACTTCTGTCAGCAAATACGAAAGAGGAGAATCCGAACCCGATCTTGAAATGGTCATTAGGATGGCCGATTTTTTCGAGGTTTCCATAGATGAATTTGTAAGAGGAAAATAAATTTTATAAAAATTCTTTCCAGTCTCCGGCACAGAACTCACAGGGAGGAATTTCCGGCATAAAATATGCTCCGGGCTTTTGCAGAAAAGCCGCCCGCATTGCGGATACAAGAAGCTGACCCGTAAGTGTCGGATTATCCGATTTCATAGAAAATTCCATTTGCTGAATGTCCTCCCCTTTCGAAAGATTTTTCCGTTCTATGTTCACTCCGTGAGCGGTATTTAAAAAAGGCAGGCCGGAATCCGTAAAAATTATCGAGCATTCGTCGTGCTCAAAATATTCATCGGACAAAATTGCGTGCTCAACGGCTTTTTTATCCGTTTTTTCATCAGTTTCGATATATATTTCCCTGCGGTGTTTTCCGCTTCCAAGCGGCAGAGTTATTGCCGCGGCAGCCTTTACTCCGGCTATGGCTTTTACTGCGGCGGAATGGCCCATGCTCATGCCCGGACCGAAATTTGTATATGTTGTTCCGTCCGGCATTGCCGCAAGCATAAGAGTTCTTATTGCCGAATCCAGCCCGGGATCCCAACCCGCTCCGATAACAGCGGAAGCCCCTCCCCTTTTTGCCGCTTTGTCAATGCGAAGACGCATATCCGGCAGTTCTTCGTGGATATCAAAAGCATCGGCAGTATATATTCCTGCTTCAAGCAGCTTTGTTTCAACCGGCTCAGCAAGCCTTGAGGGAAGGCAAATTATCGCGCCGTCCGGCTTTTCCGGAAGATCAAAAACGTTCTCGGCAACGGGAATATCCGCAAATTCCATCACATTTTCCGCATTTCTGCGGATAAACCCGCAAAGCTCCATATCCGGCGACTTTAAAACCGCCTTTGCTGCGGCTTTTCCGACATTTCCCATTCCGATAATTACGATTTTTTTCATTTGTAAAAAACCACCTCCGTATGGAATATACGGAGGCGGTTTTTGTTATATTCATTATTTGTTTTCTACTTCAATATAGGTGTTATAATCCGTGCCGTAAACTTTTGTATAGAAGTTGCGGTAAAGCTCGCTGTCCCGATTATTTTGGTGAGCGATGCACCCCCGATAGAAAACTCCGTCGATTTCCATGGCTGCTTCTCCAACGACGATTTTCCCATTATAAAGATTTATATATTCCTCGCTGTCTGCAAGAACATCATAAACCTTTGCGCCTATGGGATATACATTTGAATCGCCGCTTTTGTTGTTTGGACTTCTTACAACGCCGATTGCAGACACTTCGCCGATATATTCTCCTACAAATCTTTCCTCAACGGTTTTTCTTTGGTCATCTATGTCAAACCCATAGTAAAAACCGTTTAGATAGACATAATCGTAATTTCTTATATCTATATATTCCACCGCATACGGAACGGTGATAATGAGGAAAACAATAAGAACACATATAATTAAAGTCATCAGTTTTTTTGTTTTTTCTTTTTTAAAAATTTCACCGAGAAGAGATTTTATTGTTGCCTCTGCTTTGATCTCTTTTTCCCCTGCTATCAGTTCCGCAACGGAAACGCCGAGAGCTTCCGCCAAAGGTTCAAACATTGCAATATCCGGAAAACTTAATCCTTTTTCCCATTTTGAAACAGCTTTA
>JAFSDS010000011.1 GCA_017436125.1 Oscillospiraceae bacterium
GGTGCGATAGGTGAAAACATTGATTTTCTTGCCTTTGCCGTTTTTAACGACTTCTGCGACAACTTTTGCACCTTCAACATAGGGTGCACCTACTTTGAGGGATTCGCCGCCGAGAACAAGAACCTTATCAAGGGTGATTTCTTCGCCTTCGTTGGCTTCGAGTTTTTCGACATAGATAGTATCGTTGAGTTCAACACGATACTGTTTTCCGCCGGTTTCGATTACTGCGTACATGATATTCCTTCTTTTCAATAGACTCGCTGACTTGAGGCGGCGTTTCCTAAAAAAGGACGCACTTTTAGAGCCTTTGGCATGCGGCACAAAATATTATATCAGCAGAAATAACAAATGTCAAGTACTATATTTGTAATTTTTGCCTTATTTATGCGATTTTTTCGAAAAATCCTCTCCTGTTTGTGAAGAAGTTGTTTGCCAAAAGAATGATGGGAGCAGTGAATGAAAAAAACGCAGATAATTAAAGAAAAACCGGGCGTTTTGCCCGGTTTTATCAGTTTTCATCAAATGTCTGTTTAAAGCCTTCGCCTATAACGTTGCTCGCAGGTGCGACCATAATGAATGCCGCATGGTCAACTTCAAGAACGATACGTTTGAAATGGGCAAACTGGCGGCTTGGCATAGCGCACATGATAACAAGCTTTTTATCGCGCTGATATCCGCCTTCGCCGTTAAGGTAAGTCACTCCGCGCTCGGTTTCATCCATTACTCTTTGGGCAACCTCGAGCGGTTTTTCGGAAACAACGTAGGCAATTCGGGTTTCGTTAAAACCGTAAAGGACGCTGTCCATGGCTCTTTCGGTAACATAAACGGAAACAAGGGCATAAAGGGCAGCTTCAAGGGTGCCGTAATAAAATCCTGCAGCGGCAACGATCACAAAATCTATGGCAAGCAGTATTTTTCCGAGTGGGATATGCTGAAAATAGCGCAGAAGGACGCGCCCGAGGATATCCGTTCCGCCGGTTGTTGAACCGCGCAGAAAAATAATACCCATGCCTATACCTATTGCTGCGCCGCCGAAAAGTGAAGCAACAAGGGTGTTTTCGGTATAAACGGGAAGAAAACTCTCGGTTATGTTCGTTATTACGGAAAGAACGAAAAGGGTGCGGAAGGTGCTTAAGGTAAAGCGTTTTCCGATAACAACAAGCCCGAGAATAACAAGGGGAATATTGAGCAGAAAGGTAAGAGTACCCATCTGTATATTTGTCATGGAATGGAGCATAGTTGCGATACCGGTAACTCCGCCCGGAGCAATTTCATTCGGAGTTGTAAAAACGTTTACACCGACGGCAAAAATAAGTGAGCCGATAATATCGGCGCCGATATCTTTTATAAAATTGACTGTGCTTTCTCTTTTCAAATACTGACCTCCTCCTGGGATCGGTTAAGTATCATTTCAAAAAGTTCTTTTAATCTGTTCTGTTTATTTTCAAGATAAAGCCAGCCGAAAAGCGCTTCAACGCCGGTGGCCTTGCGGTATTCAATGGCATTTGCGCCTTTTGGGATATGGGTCGCGCTGGCGTTTCGTCCTCTGTGAAGGATTCTGCGTTCCTCTTCGCTGATTATCGGTTCAAGAAAATCAAAAACATCCGCCTGAAAGCTTGCGCGGACCATTTCCACCGCCATTTTATGAAGTTTTCCAACCTGGAGGGAGCCGTGCTCAAGAAGATGCTCGCGCACAAGTATTTCATAAACAGCATCGCCGATAAAAGCAAGAGAAAGTCCGTTAAGGGCATTTGCGCTGATTTTCTTTTCCGTTATTTCAAGCAAAGTATAAACGCCGCCTTTCAAATCTTATGCTTTTATTTTACCATTTGAAAACATTTTTATCAACATGAATATTTATTCGCAAAAAACGGCATATTATCAGTGAATAATTTTATAAAACCGGAGAAAACTATCTTTGAAAGGAAAAACCTTTCATAAAAATAATTGAACGGAGATACAGCCATGCCCGAAAATTATGCAAGAGAAAATACCAACAGAACAAACAGCAAAAACAGCAATTCCGTAAATAAAAACGGCAGCAACGCCTCTAGCGTAAGAACTCCCTTGAGCAAACAAAATGCCGCACAGAGAAAAACTCAGGACTGCGACAGATAATTTTCCTCCCTATTAAATTCCGGAAGATTTTTCTTCCGGAATTTTTTTATATTTTGCAGCATAAAAATTTTTATATAAAGGGGGTATGCTTTTTGCAGAAAAATGAACAGGGCGAAAAAAGGCGCCACGATTTGATTATTGAAAACAGAAAAATTTTAAAGGCAACGGGTGTTTTGGATGTTGAGGGCTTTGACGGAACAAAGGTTTTTGCAATGCTTGACGGAATAGCTTTTACAGTCGGAGGAAAAGGGCTTAAAGTAACAAACTTTTCTGCGGAAAGCGGCGATCTTCGCATAGAGGGCGAAATAGATTACGTAACATATACCGCTGACCTTTCAAGAAGGGCCGGCATACTTTCAAGGATATTCAGATGATTTATACACGCGATATTATCGGCTATCAATGGGATGTTTTCATAAAAGCTCTTGCCCTGGGCGTTCTTCTTGGCGGGTGCTTTGACATTTTTCGGGCGGTAAAGATAATTCTGCGCTTTGGAAAAAAGCTTTCCGCGGCAGCGGATATACTTTTTTGCCTTTGGAGCGGATTTTTGATTTTTTCGTTTTTGCTGAATGAAAACTACGGCGTTCCAAGGCTTTATATTTTCATAGGTGCCGGCGGGGGATTTTTTGTATGGTATTTTACCGTTGGAAGAATAACGCCAAAGATATCAAAATTTATCGGAAGGCTTATTCGCGCAGTATTGAGCCCTTTTTTAAAAATATTCCGAAAAATCCTAAAAATAGTTAAAAAACGCACGGCAAAAGCAAAAATAATTGCCTTAAATCTTTTTGATAAAGGCAAAAAGCTATTGAAAAAGAAAGCCGGGTTGGTATATAATATACTGTGTCTAAATATATCAAAGGCTTTTTCGTTTTGCGGAGGAAAAGCCGGAAAGGAGCCCGAAGAACTTGAAAGCAACGGAACAGAAAAAACCGAAGAAGGGTCTTTTTATCAAGATCGCAGCTATTGCCTTCGCAGTATATCTCCTCTATTCGCTGATATCCACCCAGGCGGAGATCAGCAAAAAACAGACGGAACTTGATACCCTGCGTCAGGAATATACGGAAATGCTTATAAGAAACGAAGAGCTCCAAAAGACGCTTGACAGCTATGGAACCGACGATTTTATCGAGGAGCAGGCGAGAGAAAAACTTGGCTATGCCTATCCCGATGAGCATTTCTATATCGACGTTTCCGGTACGGATTGAGTTTTTTTAAACATTTGAGGGGGACAATTTCAAAAAAATGGATGTTGAAGTAGGCTCTGTTGTTCAGGGTAAAGTTTCCGGAATCACCAATTTCGGAGTTTTTGTTGATATGGGCGAAGCAACCGGCATGGTACATATTTCCGAAGTTGCAAGAAACTATGTCAAAGATTTAAAGGAATATGTTCACATGGGCCAGGAGGTTATGGTAAAAGTTATTTCCATAAGCCCCGAAGGTAAAATAAGCCTTTCCATGAAACAGGCGGAAGAACCTAAAGAAAGGGAAGAACGCCGTCCTTATAAAAGAGAAAGGGAAAAAGCCCAGGTTTCAAGAGGAGCAGATTCTTTTGAATTCCGCCCGAAACAGCAGGAGAGCCTTTCTTTTGAAGATATGCTCAGCAAGTTTAAACAGACAAGCGACGAGAAACTCAGCGGCATGAAGAAAAGCGACGGTAACAGAAGAACCGCCCAGAGCCGCCGCAAACCACAGTAAAAATAAAACCGGCGGAAGCATTGCTTCCGCCTTAAATTTAACCGAAAGGGAAGAAGAAAACAGATGCTTTTTTATAACGCGGGCATTTTTACCGCCTGTTCAAGATTTATAAAAAACGGATATGTTCTTATCAAGGACGGACGCATTATTGACGTCGGCCCAATGGAATTCTGCCCTTTCGATACGGAAAGCTATGACCTTTCCGGCCTTACTATCTATCCCGGATTTATTGATGCCCACTGCCACCTCGGTATGTGGGAAGACGGCCTTAGCTTTGAAGGCGACGACGGAAACGAGGATACAGACCCCGCAACGCCCCACCTGAGAGCACTGGATGCGGTCAACCCCGGGGACTATAGTTTTAAAGAAGCGCTGGATGCGGGCGTTACAGCGGTCGTCACAGGCCCCGGAAGCGCAAATCCCGTTGCTGGACAGATGGTTGCCATAAAAACATACGGCGGCTGCATCGATGATATGGTCATAAAAGCGCCCGTTGCCATGAAGTTTGCTCTTGGCGAAAACCCGAAAAACACCTATCACAGCAAGGACGAAACTCCAACCACAAGGATGGCTACCGCGGCGATAATCCGCGAGCAGCTTAAAAAGGCACAGAGATATCAGAGAGATCTTCTGGCAGCGCAGGAGGACGAAGATGCGGACGAGCCGGAAATCGACGTAAAGAGCGAGGCCCTTGTCGGAACCGTTGACGGAAGCATCCAGTCCCATTTCCATGCCCATCGTTCCGATGATATTTTTACGGCTATCCGCCTTTCAAAGGAATATGACCTTGATCTTGTTCTTATCCACTGCACGGAGGGCTATATGAACGCGGAAAAACTTGCGGCAGAAAAAGCAAGAGCCGTTGTCGGTCCTCTTATCTGTACAAGGACGAAGCCGGAACTTTCAAACGAAAGGGACGAAAACCCGGCGATTCTTAAAAAAGCCGGCGTTGAGGTTGCAATATGCACCGACCATCCGGAAGTTCCTATCCAGTATCTTGCCCTTTCCGCAGGTATTGCAGTAAGAGCGGGTATGGACCATGATGATGCGGTTCGTGCTATAACAAGCGTTCCCGCAAAGATAATGGGACTTTCCGACAGGATAGGTTCCGTTGCACCGGGAATGGATGCGGACCTTGCGATTTTTAAAGGCGACCCCCTTTCCGTTTATGAAAAACCGGTATGGGTCATAGCCGGAGGAAAAATCGTAAAAAGACCCTGATAAAAAAATAAAAGCGTACCGCAGAAGCGGTACGCTTTTTTATATGCCACACAATATTTTTATTATATCATCAGAAAATCAAGCGGTCAATATTTTGGCTTTAAATTCTGCGAAAAGCATAATATTAAGTTCATATTTCCGTAAAAATAAACAGTAGAAACGCCCTTTTTCAAATGATATAATTAAATTACAGAGAGGGATGTTTTTCCCTCAAAGTGTTAACCAAAAAGGGGGTAATTTAATGAACATCAGCATCATTTCGAAAAACACTTCCGTCCGTGATTCTTTCCGCGAGCGCTGTGAGAAAAAACTTGCAAAGCTTGACCGCTTTTTCGGAGAAGATGCCAAAGCCACCGTTACTGTTACCAACCAGAACGGCAGAGAAACGGTGGAGGCGACTATTACCGCCGGCGGAATGTTCTTCAGAGCAGAAAAAACAACCTCCGACAGACTTGATTCCCTTGAGGCAACCGTGGATGCTCTTATAAAACAGATCACCCGCAACAAAAAGAAACTGGAACATAAATTCCATGAAGCAAAATTTGCCGAGCTTGCGGCAGATTTTTATGAGGAACCCGCAGAGGATTTCGGAATTGTAAAAACAAAACAGTTCCGCGTAGCTCCCATGGATGTTCAGGAAGCTATTCTTCAGATGAATCTTCTTGGCCATAACTTCTTTATGTTCCGCAACACCGAAACAGGGGAGATCAACGTTGTCTATAAACGCAACGATGAAAAATACGGCGTTCTTGAGCCCATTGACTGAGAGTAAAAAAGGCACCCGCAGCCTTTTTTGAATAAATGTAAGCGCCGAATAAACACCGACAAAAAGAAAAATCCCGAAGCATTCTGCTTCGGGATTTTTTATTTTGAAAGACCGTATTTTTCAGCGATTTTATTCTGTTTTGCGGTAAGAAGGATGTCTGCCGCTTCACAAAATCCTTTTCCGCCCTCAAAGGTGGTTATGTATGACGGAAGATGCTCCATATAGTCCGCATATTTTATAAGGTTTGCAACGCCGCAGGCCATGGGAAAATATGCAAACATCTCTTCATCGTTTGCTGCATCGCCGAAATAGATAACGCAATCTTTCGGGTCATCAATGCCGTAATGTTCTTTAAGATAAAGAAGGCTCATGGGAAGCTTATCATAATCGCCGAACCAGGTGTTTACATGGATGGAGCTGATGTTTCCTTTTGCACCTATGGATTTTACCGCTTCAAGGACCTCTTTTGCTTCCTCAAAAGTGAGTTTATCGTCTTCATCCTCCGCATAGTTGAAAGCAAAGTCGTTAAAACGGCTGTATTGGTCGATGCTGACCTTTATTTTCGGGTTTTTTGCAAGGGCGGTTTCGCGGATCTTTTCATGGACGGAATATCTGTCCTTCGGAACGGAAGGATGAACAAATTCTTTTCGGGAGCCGTTTTCAAGATAATAGACAACGCTTCCGCTTTCAACAATGATAGCGTCAACGGGCCAGTCGGTTATGGCAACGGAGGCCCAGCCGGCAGTTCTTCCGGTAACGGGGATAACGATAAAACCTGCCTCATGCAAGCGCCAAAGCATTGCGTAGGTTTCTGCGGAAATAAGGCCGTCGGTGGTAAGGGTGCCGTCAATATCGGTGAGAATGAATTTTATTTTCTGTGCTTCTTTTTCGGTAATTTCGTTTATATTTTTCAAGGCTGAAATATCTCCTTTAATAATTGCATACATTTAATATTAACCTTATATTGCGGTCAAGTCAACAAAAACTTCATACGGAGGCGTTTGTTTGAAAAGAAAATATAAAGTGATAAAGCTGCGGCTGTGGATGCTGCCGCTTACATTTTTGCTGTTGAGCACCATTGTTGCATCACCGGTGCTTAATGCGGAAAAAGCTGATGCTAATGCGGTTAAAACGGTGTATTTTACCTTTGATGACGGTCCTTCGGAGGTAACGGATGAGATACTTATGATACTTGATGAGCATGATATAAAGGCAACTTTTTTTGTAATAGGCCCATCCGGAGATAAAACGGAGGAGAGAATTTATCGCGAGGTGTCCGAAGGACATTCCGTCGGCCTTCATACCATGAGCCACGATTATAAAAAGATATACTCCGATGCAGAAAGCTTTATGGATGACCTTGAATATGAGAGGGAATGGATATATTCCGTTACCGGGGTTGAATGCAGAATATTTCGTTTTCCCGGCGGAAGCAACAATTCCACCGTTGATAAATGGCTTATGGATGATATAATCGAAGAAACAAGAGAAGAGGGCCTTGTCTGGTACGACTGGAACGCGGACGGCCGCGACAGCCTTGGAAAACTTCTCTCGCCGGAAGAAATAGCGGAAAATGTTTTAAGTTCCGAGGCGGTGGGTTCCGATAACGTAATAGTCCTTCTACATGACAGCAGCCGTATGAAAACAACGCCGGATGCTCTTCGTATCCTAATCCGGGAATTTGAAAAAATGGGATATTCCTTTGGAAAACTTGGCTGATTCAATAAAAATATTTACAAATAAAAGGCTTTTTGGTATAATATGCTTAAGAAAACAACGCGAAAGGGGATGCAAAAAAGAATGATAATCACTATCGGAAGACAATTCTGCAGCGGAGGAAGCGAGATAGGAAGAAAACTTTCCGAACGTCTCGGAATTCCTTATTACGACAAAAATCTATATGAATATGCAGCAAAAAACCGCGGTTTCAGCACTAAATACGTCAAGGAAATAGAAGAAACTCCCACCGGAAGCTTCCTTTATTCTTTGGCAATGTATCCCTATGTGGATTTTGGTACGGATAATATGATCCCATCCGGTATTGCTATTGCTGCGGATCAGACCAACTATATCCTTGAAAAGGCAAAAGAGGGTCCTTGTATCTTCGTCGGACGCTGTGCGGACTGTGTTTTGAGCGAAAGGGAAGATGTTTTTAACGTTTTCATCTATGCCGATGCACAGAGCCGTCTTAAAAGGGCTATGGAGCGATATAACCTTTCCGAAAAGGACGCCATGAAGTCAATCCAGCAGACGGATAAACACAGGGCTTCTTATTACAATATGAACAGCCAGAAGAAAAAATGGGGCGTTAAAGAAAGCTATCATCTTCTTCTTGATTCCGGAATGCTTGGAATAGACGGTGTTGTTGATATCCTTGAAAAAATTTACAGAGATAAAACGGAAAAGAAATAAAAACAAAAGCGGGCTTTTAAAAGCCCGCTTTTTTAATAAGTCTTTTTATATCCGATTGAAAAATCAATAACATTTTCCGGTTCTTTGCCATCAAGCCAGCGAATAATGTTTTTTACGATGAAATCCCTGATTTTCTTTTCAAGGGGGCTTTCAAGGCTGCAGGAATTTCCCGCCGCATGTGAAGTGATGAAAAGTCTTTCCTGCTCCCAAAGGGGGCTTTCTGCGGGAAGGGGTTCCGGTGTGGTTACGTCCAGACCGACGCCGAAGAATTTTCCTTCACCCATAACCCGAAGGAGTGCTTCCTGGTCGATAAGGCTTCCGCGGCCGCCATTTATAAGAACCGCGTCGTCCTTCATAAGGCGAAGGCGCCTTTCATCAAAAAGTCCGGCGGTTTTAGGGGTATGGGGAAGAATGGAAATTACAAAATCAGCTTTCAAAAGCATCCCGTCAAGTTCATCGAGGGTTCCCATTTCATCAAAACAATCGGGATAATCTCTTTTTGTGCGGCGGATACCGATGATTTTTCCGACCATGGGGCGCATCCATTTTGCAAGGGTCGTTCCGATATCTCCGGCACCGATGATGAGAACGGTGCTTCCCTCAAGGGGTTTATCATATCGGAGAGGCTTCCATTTGTGTTCGTGCTGCTGGTCGCGGTATTCCGGAAGACGGCGGGTTATGGTAAGAAGCATTCCGAGAAGATGCTCCGCAATAACATTTCCATAAACACCGGTCATGCAGCAGAGTTTTGCGTCTTTTGGAAATTTTCCGCCGGCAACATAATAGTTTACTCCGGAGGAGGAACTTTGGAGCATTTCGAGTTTTTCACAGTACTGAAAATCCTCGTTGCGGGGTTCTCCGATAATGATTTCTGCGGTTTTAAGGGCGGCGATATATTCGTCCGGCTGTTCTTTTCTGTTTATAAAAGTAAATTCACAGCGGCCTTTTGCCGCATTTATAAGTTTTTCTTTTTCTTCGTCAAGATAGGGGAGGATGACAAGTGCTTTTTTCATAAAAACTCCTTTATTCGCAAGGGATTTCTTTCTTGGAATATATCATATAAAAGAAATTTTGTAAATGACAAAAAAGCATAAAAAAACTCCCCATCCTTTTGGACGGGGAGTAATTTTTCGATTTTCCGGTTTCCCGTTGTTCTATTAGTCAGAAACGTAGGGAAGGAAAGCAAGATGACGTGCGCGTTTGATAGCGGTAGTCAGCTGGCGCTGATGGCGAGCGCAGGTTCCGGTAACTCTTCTGGGAATGATTTTGCCTCTTTCGGAGAGGAATCTTCTCAGACGGGGAACATCTTTGTAATCGATTTCAGCGATTTTATCAACACAGAATGCGCAAAC
>JAFSDS010000012.1 GCA_017436125.1 Oscillospiraceae bacterium
GCAAAAGGTATCCTTCATAAAAACACTGCAGCAAGACGCAAATCTGCTCTTGCAAAAAAACTCAACGCAGCTAACGTTTAATTGAATGTTTTTTAAAATTTCGCCTTCATCAAATTGATGAAGGCGTTTTTTTGTGCCCGTTTTTAAGGCTATTTATCCTTTGGGTCAAAAAGAAGGGCCGCAATAAATCCAAAAACTATGGCGGCGGTTATTCCTCCAGCCGTTGCGGAAAGGCCGCCGGTAAAAGCGCCAAGTATTCCGTTATCTGCAACGGAGGCCCGCACTCCTTTTGCAAGGGTATGGCCGAAGCCGGAAAGAGGAACAGTTGCTCCCGCGCCGGCAAATTCCGCAAGAGGCTCATAAAGCCCCAATGCGGAAAGTATCACGCCGGAAACAACGAATCCAACAAGTATCCGCGCCGGGGTAAGTTTTGTTCTGTCGATGAGTATCTGGCCGATGCAGCATATAAGACCGCCAACGGCAAAAGCTTTTAGGTATTCCATTAAAATATTCCCCCTTTTTCGGAAGAATAGCATACAAGGTGGGCCACACCGGGAATGGTTTCTCCCTGCTGAACGCTGGTTGGGCTCATAAGAGCGCCGGTTGAAATTGCAAGAACGTTTTTAAGTTCGCCGGATGCGATCTTGGGGAAGATATGGCCGCTTATTACCGCGGCGCTGCAGCCGCAGCCGGATGCGCCGGATTCCACCTGCTGTTTTTCCCTGTCATAGAGCATAAGGCCGCAGTCGTTATAGTTTTCCCCAAGGGAAAAGCCCTCCCTTGCCATAAGGTCACGCATAAGAACCGAGCCGACGGCGCCCAGATCCCCGGTCAGGATAAGGTCGTAATCCTCCGCATCCGTATAGGTATCTTTGAAAAACTGCGAAAGGGTCGCGGCGGCGGAAGGCGCCATGGCAGCCCCCATATTGTTCTGGTCGTTTATGCCAAGGTCCTCAACGGTGCCGAAGGTGACCGCTTTTATATAAGGAGGCCCGGCTTCTCTTGATATAAGCGCCGCGCCGGCGGCGGTTGCTGTCCATTGGGCAGAGGGCGGCCGCTGGCCGCCATACTCAAGAGGAAAACGGTACTGCCTTTCTGCGGAGCAAAAATGGGAGGAAGCTATTGCAAGGCAGTTTTTCGCAAAACTGTCCGCAAAAACAGCGGAAAGTCCGCAGCCCTCCGCAAAAGTTGAACAGGCGCCGTAAAGCCCGATATATGGCACTTTTGAACCCCTTGCGCTGAATGCGGAAGCGATACACTGATTTAAAAGGTCGCCGGCAAAAATAAAGTCGATATCTTTCATTTCAAGGCCGACCTTATGAAGAGCCTTCCATGAAGCAAGCTCCTGCATTTTGCTTTCTGCCTTTTCCCAGGTTTTTTCGCCAAAGCGGGAATCTTCGTTTATAATATCAAAGCTTTTTCCAAGGGGACCTTCGCCCTCTTTTTTTGAGCCCACCGCGGCGGCGGAAAAAACGCCCACGGGGGAATCTATGATTATCGTTTGTTTTCCGATTTTATGAGCCAAAAAATCACCTCATTTGAGGATAGCTTTTGCGTTTTTTCAAAAAATATACAAAAAACATCAAAGCAGTCCCATTATCCAATAAATAATTCCGTAAATTACGGAGGCAAGAATACCATAGACGATAACGGGACCGGCTATGGTAAAAATTTTTACACCAAGGCCAAGGATAAATCCCTCGCTTTTAAATTCCATAGCCGGAGATACCACCGCATTTGCAAAACCGGTTATGGGAACAAGGGTGCCTCCGCCGCCGAATTTTGCGATTTTATCGTAAACGCCAAAACCCGTGAGCAGGGCGGATATTCCCACCAGAGTAATTGAGCACGCAGTGCCCGCAAAGGGCGTGCTCAAGCCCAAATCAAGGTAAAAATTCAGTATAAACTGCCCGAGGGCGCAGATGGCGCCGCCTATAAGGAACGCGCCGGTAAGGTTTCGAATGGATTTTGTTTTTGGAACGGCCTTTTCGCCCATTTTTTTATATTCATCCGATGAAAGCGACAATTTTTCCACCTCTTTTTTTGATTTCTTGGATTATTGTTCTTTTTTTCGGCAAAAATATTCGCGGAAAACTTTTTTGGCGGTGTTTTTATGAAAAAATGGTTTTTTGCCGGGGCGACAGGATTTTTTGCCGGAATACTTAACGGGCTTTTTGGAAGCGGTGGGGGAATAATCGCGGTGCCTCTTCTTAAAAAAAGCGGCCTTTCCGTAAAGGAATCCCACGCCACGGCGCTTTTTATGATGTTCTGTCTTTCTGTTCTTTCGGTAATTATTTATTTTTACGAAGGGCGGCTGACCTTTGGCGATGCGGCGGGATTTTTGCCCGGAGGAATAACCGGAGCGGTTCTTGCTTCGGTATTTTTCAAAAAGATGGATCCTGTTCTTCTTCGTAAGATATTCGGCGGCTTTGTTACCTTTTCCGCCGCAAGAATGCTTTGGGGGATGATGGCTGAATGGATATGACGGATTTTATCATCGGGCTTTTTTCCGGTTTTGCCGGAGGGCTTGGCGTTGGTGGCGGGGGCGTTCTTCTTCTCTATCTCACCGCTTTTCAGAATGTTCCCCAGCTTTCTGCCCAGGGGATAAATCTTCTTTTCTTTCTTCCGGTGGCGGCGTCTTCCCTTTTTATGCATATCAAAAACGGCTTTGTAAAATGGAAAAGCGCCGGAATATCCATCCTTTTCGGAATACCCGGAGTATTTTTGGGCGCCTATATTGCAAAAAGTATTGATAAAGACCTTCTTAGGGGGGCTTTTGCCCTTCTTTTGCTGTTTATCGGCCTTAAAGAGCTTTTTGGAAAAAGAAAAGAGGACGGATGATATCCGTCCTCTTTTTCCGGTTTATATTAGGTTTTTATGCTTTTACCGCGCTTGCGCCAAAGGGAAAAAGACTTATTGCCGCAAGCTTAAAGAACTGTTTTCCGAAAGGGATACCGACTATCGTTATACACCAGACGCAGCCGCATATAAGGGCGGTAAGGGCTATCTCCCAGCCGAAAACAATTATCCAGATAATATTGAAAAGCGTATTGCCGAATTTTACGCCCTCATGGGCAACTTCTTTTCCAAAAGGAGCAACGCATACTCCGGCGATTTTAAAACACTGGATACCGAGGGGAATCCCGACTATGGTCAAACAAAGAAGGATGCCCGCGCCGACCCATTCCAGCCAGAGAAGAAATCCGCCGAAGATAAACCAAAGGATATTTCCCAATAATTTCACTATATATCACCTTTCTTTTGACAGGAAATATTTTCTTTCAATAAAAGTTTATCATATTTTATGCTGAAAATGATTTACGGCAGATAAATAAATTATAAACAATCTGAAAACAAAAAGGCGCTCTTGCAAAAAATGCAGGGCGCTTCTTTTTATTGATTTTTATTGCCCCAGCCGTTGTTTTCGATAAAAGCAAGGATTTTTTCTGCTTCTTCCGCCGGAAAAACAATGCGGCGTTTTTCATCCTCTATGAGAAGGCTCAGCCAGCCGCAGCGGTCAAAACCGCGGCCGATTATTTTATCTTTCGGTATTTCCTCAAGAACGGGTTTTACCTTTTTGCAGGAGAGAACTTCGACTGAATTTTCACCGAAAAAGAATTTTGCCGGAGAATCGGAATCCGTTCTGATATACCCCTCTGCGGAAACCAAATATTCGTTTTTTATAAGGTTTTCGTTTCTTTCATATCTTGCGGAAAGTTTTTTCTTTTCAGAAAGAGCATAACAGAGCGAAACGCCTGTCATTATCACCGCAACGATAAACGCAAAATACCATTTTTTCGGCGCAAGAAATATAAGCGCCAAAAGAGCGGTTATTCCGCAGACAGCTCCTGCAAGGCAGGAGGGCAGAAATTCTTTTTTCCATTGGTCCTTCATTTTTAAAGCCCCCTTTTTCTGCATTATATTCTATCATTTTACAAAGGAACTGTCATCAACAAATTTTGAACATTTGGGTTTTTGACGGTGCGTTTTCGGTCTGTTTTTTTTACGCTGTTTGTGGTATTATTATTTTGGGTTATTTTATACGAAAGGCGGCGAAGAAAAATGCTTAGATACATCATCGGCACCAATGAAAAAGCCCGCAGAAAAATGCTTTATGAACATATTGCGGATGCGGGATTTTCATATCTTATAGTGCCGGAGCAGTTTTCTTTTGAAAGTGAAAAGCTTCTTGATGAATTTCTTGGTCCGGAAAAGGCCGGAAATGTTGAGGTTCTTAGCTTTTCGCGCCTTTGCAACAGCATTTTCAGAAAATTCGGCGGCATAGCCGGAGATTATACCGACGACACCGCAAAGCTTCTTCTTATGGGGGCGGCTCTTTCCGCCTGCGGCGACAATCTGAATTATTATAAAAAGAATGTTCAGGGCGCGCCTTTTATCAAAAAGCTTGTTGAAACGGATAACGAAATCAAAAATGCCGGTCTTTCTTCCGATGATCTTCTTCGCCTTGCGGAAAAAGGCGGCGTTCTTGGTGAAAAGGCCGCGGATCTTTCCGCCGTTTTTGAACTTTATAATTCCATGCTTGAAAAAAGCTATATCGATCCGCTTACGGATATAAAAAGAGCCTGCGACATTCTTTCTGAAAACGATTTTTTCAGCGAAAGGGCCGTTTTTATTGATAACTTTACCGGTTTTACCGGAAGTGAATATAAAATGCTCCGGGCAATTTTGAGCCAATCCCCCCTTGTTGAAATAAGCCTTTGCTGCGATTCTCTTTATGACCGCACCGCCGGCGCCGGACTTTTTTCAAAAACCCAGCGCACCGCCGGCCGCCTTGAAAGAATTGCAAAGGAAGAGGGCGCCGCGGTAAAAGTCCCCTTCTTTGCGGAGGACGAAAACGATTCAAGACCCGAGGGCATTATTGACCTTGAAAAAAACTTTCTTACCGGTTTTGCTCCGGAGGGCGTAAATAACGGTGAAGTTCGCCTTGCTTCTGCAAAAGATCCCTATGACGAAGCGGCATACGTTGCAGTTATGGTCCGCAATCTTGCGGAAAAACAGGGCTATCGCTGGAGGGATATTGCAGTTATTGCAAGAGATCTTTCTGCATACGACCACGCCCTTCCCGCCGCATTCAAAAGAGCCGGAATACCTCTTTATATGGATAAATCAGCGGAACTTTCCGCCCATCCTCTTTCTGCCTTTGTTTCTGCGGCGCTTTCCGCCTGCAGAAGCAATTTTTCCGTCCAGGACGTTACCCGCCTTTTAAAAACAGGTATTCTTCCCTTTACCGAAGAGGAAACGGCGGAATTTGAAAATTACTGCTTTGTCTGGAACGTAAGAGGAAAAATGTTCCTTTCTCCCTTTACCGGAAGCCCCGAGGGATTCAGAGAATTTACTCCGGAGGATTCGGAAAAGCTTGAAAGGATAAACGCCGTCCGCGAAAAGGTGATAACTCCCCTTTCAAAACTTCGGGACAGGATTTCCGGCGCAAACGGCGCGGTATTTTCCGCCGCATTCTATGATTATCTTACGGAATGTGAAGTTACCGAGGGCCTTCGCAGACTTTATGACGAATTCTATTCCCTCGGAGAAACCGCCGCCGCGGAAAATCTTGATGCTTTCTGGAGCTTTCTCGTCAGTGCTCTTGATAAATTTTCTGCCGCACTTGGAGAAACCCGCCTTGACAAAGACACCATGGGAAGGCTTTTTGAAATGGTAATTGCGGAGGCAAAAATCGGCGTTCTGCCCCAGACTTTGGACTGTGTTTCCGCAGGAACCGCGGACAGAATGCGCCCTTCCGGTAAAAAAGCCGTTTTTGTAATAGGCCTTTGCGACGGGGTTTTTCCCGCTTCTCCTTCAAACAACTCTCTTTTTACTGAAAGCGAAAGAAAACTTATGGCGGAAAGCGGCTTTGAACTTGGCGAAGGGGAAAACGACAAAGTTCTTTCCGAAAGGATGTTTGCCTATACTGCATTCACCTGCGCCTCTGAAAAAGTTTTTGCGTCCTATTACCGTTATGACATAACCTCTGCCGCACAGAACCCTTCCGTGCTCATAAACCAGCTTAGGGAGGCTGTTAACGGTCTTATTGAGGAAGATACCGATAAATATACCGATGAACTTTGGCTTTGCGGCGAGAGTTTTGCATTTGAACACCTGGCCTCCTTCGGAAAAAACTCCACCGGAACCTCCGAAGCTCTTAGAAAATATTTTGACGAAAAACCCCTTTGGAAAAACCGTGCTCAAAAACTCGGAAGCGCAGTTGAAGCGGATAAATTTTCTCTTGACGAACCGGAAAACGCCGCAAAACTCTTTGGCGAAAACTTCCGCTTTTCGCCAACAAAGATAGATACCTACGGAAGATGCCCCTTCTCCTATTTCATTGACGCAGGCCTTAGGCTTAAAAAGCCGCAGAAGGCGGAGCTTTCTCCCCTTTCAGCAGGAACTCTTATCCACTACGTGCTCCAGCAGATCATTTCCGAGCACGGCGGAAGCGGAATTTCAAAACTTTCCGATGACGAACTCAAAACAGCGGTGGAAGCGGTGCTCAAGGAGTACCTTGATTCCGTAATGAACAGCGATAATGACAAAACCGCAAGATTTATGTATCTTTACCGCCGCACCGGAAACTTTCTTATCCGCCTTTTAAGAAGGATCGGGGACGAATTTGCCCATTCGGAATTTGAACCCTATTCCTTTGAAACAAAACTCGGCGGCGATGAAGTGGGATACTACCGCCTTGAAACCCCGGACGGCAAAAAAATCACCGTTGAGGGAACCATCGACCGCGTTGACGTGCTCAACCGCAACGGCGAGCGCTATGTCAGGGTTGTTGACTATAAATCCGGTACGAAAAAATTTGAACTCTGCGATGTTTTTTACGGCATAAACATCCAGATGCTGGTATATCTTTTCTCCGTTTGGGCAAACGGAAAGGGCGGACTTTCCGGTTCTTCTCCGGCGGGCGTTCTTTATATGCCAGCAAAGAACGCGGTGCTCAGCGGAGACAGAAACACCACCTCTGCCGACGCGGAAAACGAATTTAAAAAGGCCACAAAGATGAACGGTCTTCTTATTGACGATGAAGCGGTGCTCAACGCCATGGAACCGGGCCTTGGGGGCATATATATCCCGGTAAAAGCATCCAAAAACGGATATTCCGGCTCTCTTGCAACCCTTGCGGAGCTTGGAAAAATAAAATCCCATATCGACTCCCTGCTCTGCGGCATGGCGGAGGAACTTTCCAAAGGAAAGATAGCTGCTCTTCCCTACCGCAAAAACGGCGAACTTTCCTGCGGATTCTGCCAGTATAAGAACATTTGCCGAAGGACGGAAAATTCGCCCTTTGTTGAGCACGAAAGCTTTAAAAATGATGAATTCTATTCCCTTGTGAAAGGCGGTGAGGATGATGGCTGAAAGGATATGGAATAAGGATCAGCTGCTTGCAATCACTTCCACCGACGGAAATATGCTTGTTTCTGCTGCCGCAGGTTCCGGAAAAACCGCCGTTCTTGTTGAAAGAGTCATCCGCCTGCTCACGGATGAGCATCATCCCGTTGACGCGGACCGCCTTCTTATCGTAACTTTTACAAAACTTGCCGCTGCGGAGATGAAGGAGAAGATAAACAAGGCTCTTTCCGCAAAAATTGCGGAAAACCCGAGGGATACCCGCCTTCAGCGCCAGCGGCTTTTGATGGAGCGTGCTCATATCGGCACCATCCATTCCTTCTGTGCCGATATCATCCGCGAAAACTTCAGCGCGGTGGGCCTTCCGCCGGATTCAAGAGTCATTGAAGAGGACGAGGCAAAGGATATCGCCGCCTCTGCCCTTGAGGAAGCCATCGAAAAATACTATTCCGAGGGCGGAGAAACCTTTGCGGAGCTTGCGGAGACCCTTGGCGGCGGCCGCAGCGACAGCGGCCTTTCCGAAGCGGTGCTCACACTCTATAATTTTATCCGCGCTTTGCCCCATTATGAGGACTGGCTTTTTGAAAAAGCGGCTATGTATGACCCTTCTGTCCCCGTTGGAGATACGGTATGGGGCAAGATCCTCTTCGAGAGGGCAAAGTCCGTGCTCATCCATGGGCTTGAAAACGCAGAGCGCATGCTCGGCCTTTCAACGGATGAATCCTGTGACAAATACGCGGCTATGTTCAGCGACGATATGGGCGTTTTGCGCCGTCTTATTGAAAGATGTGAGGAGAAAAACTGGGACGAATTCGGAAGATCTCTTTGCAACCCGGACTTTATGAGAAAGCCTGTCGTTAAAGATGCGGGCGAAATGCTCAAAGCAAGGGCAAAAGCCGTCCGGGATTCCTACCAAAAGGACATAAAGGACCTTGCGGCGGAATTTTCTCCGACAGAAGCCCAGTTCCGGGAGGACATAGCCGACCTTTATCCGAAAATCAGCTGTCTTTTCGGCGCCGCACTTTATTTTGATAAACTCTATTCCGAGATGAAGAGAGAAAAACGCGTTCTTGATTTTTCGGATCTTGAACAGTTTTCCCTCTCCGTGCTCACGGAAAAGGACGAAAACGGAAATTACGTTCCTTCCGCCGCCGCAAAAGCCGCCGCGGAAAAATTTGAATACATTCTCATCGATGAATGTCAGGATAACAACAAGGTTCAGGATACCATTTTCAAAATGATATCCCGGGGCGATAATCTTTTCTTCGTTGGCGACGTTAAACAGAGTATTTACCGCTTTCGCCAGGCGATGCCGGAGCTTTTTCTTGAAAAACGCCGTTCCTGGCCGGTTTTTGACGGAATTACCTACCCCGCAACGGTTATCCTCGGCTGTAACTATCGAAGCAGAAAGAACATAGCCGGGGCGGTAAACTTTATTTTTGAACAGATAATGAGCGAAAAAGCGGCGGAAATGGATTATACCGCCGAGGAAAAGCTCATCCCCGCGGCAGTGTATCCGGAAAGCGACATGATCCGCAACGAACTTCTTCTTGTTGACGCAAACGAGGACAGCACAAAATCCGAAGCCGCTGCCGTTGCGGAACATATATATAATATGGTATTAAGGGGCGACCCTGTTACTGATAACGGAACTCTGCGTCCGGTGCGCTATTCGGATATCTGCATACTTCTGCGCTCTTTTTCAAGCCAGAGCGGCGCATTTATCTCTGCCCTTAGAAAAAGGGGCATAGCCTGCGTCAGCATGAAGGAAAACGGCTTTCTTTCAAGGCCGGAGATAGCCGCGGTTATAAACGTACTTAAAGCGGTGGATAATCCTCTTCTGGATCTTCCTCTTGCCGGGGCGATGCTTTCTGAAATGTTCCTTTTTACCCCGGACGACCTTGCAAAAATGCGTTTTGAGGATAAAAAAGTTCCGCTTTATACCTCTGTTAAAACCGCCGCGGAAAAGGGCGACGAAAAAGCCGCGGAATTTATAAACACACTTGATACTCTTCGCCGGGCGGCCGCCTATGAAACAAGCGACGCCCTTATTGAAAGGCTTTATGACCTTACCCTTTTCCCCCAGATCATGCGAAGCTGTGACGACGGCGAAAACCGCCTTGCAAATCTTCGTCTTCTCATAAAATACGCCGCGGACAGGGAAAAGAACGGCTCCCACGGACTTTCTGCCTTTTTGCGGTTTATTAACCGCCTTGAGGAAAGAGAAAGTGACCTTAACCCTGCGGGAAACACCTCTTCCGGCGGCGATGCAGTAAGGATAATGACCGTTCACGGTTCGAAAGGTCTTGAATTTCCTGTTGTTTATCTTTCCGGAACGGGAAAGAAGTTTAATTTTGATAACCGCCTTGATAAACCTCTACTCCATCCGGAACTGGGTTTTGCCTGTGCAAGGCGCCACCCGGAAACAGGAACAAGATTTTCAACAATTCCCCAGCTTGCCCTTAAACACGAACTGCGCCGGCTTTCCCTTGCGGAAGAAATGCGCATCCTTTACGTTGCCATAACAAGGCCGAAGGAAAATCTTATCATTTCCTGCTGTCAGAAGGACTGGGATAAATATCTTGAAAAACTCGGCACGGAGGCAGACTTTGGCGAAAAACCGGATCCTTATTTTGTTTCCTCCGCCGGAACTTTTTCCGACTGGATAGTAACGGCGCTTTTGCGCCACCCGGACGCTGTGGATTTGCGTATGAAAGCCTGCATCGGCGAAAATTCCGTTATTCCGGACGACACAAGATGGAAGTTCACCTTTACGGACGCGGATATTGACGAGGAATTTGAAGCCGAGGAGGAAGAAACCGAAAAAGCCGAACCGGATAAAGAAGTCCTTGAGATGCTTAACGAAAGAGAGAAATGGGTATATCCCTTTGCTGCATCGGAAAAAATACCGGTAAAGGCCGGCGTTTCTTCCCTTACCCATCAGGAAATGCATAAAAAAATGCTTTTTGCAGCAAAGCCGCAAAACGGGGCTCTTTCCGGCGCGGACAGAGGCACTGCTCTTCATACCTTTATGCAGTTCTGTGATTTTGAACTTGCCAAAGCGGACCCGAAAGCGGAGATAAAGCGTCTTTCTGAAAAAAGGTTCATCACCGAAAAACAGGCGGAAGTTATCGACCCGCAAAAGGTCAAGGCGTTTTTTGAAAGCGGGCTTTTCCGCCGCATTGAAAATTCCCCGAAAGTCTGGAGGGAACTTCGGTTCCTTCAGGGACTTTCCGCAAAGAGTCTTGGATACGAGGGTGCTTCCGATGAGGATAAAATCACCGTTCAGGGCGTTGCGGACTGCGTTTTTGAAGAAAGCGGAAAACTCATAGTCGTTGACTATAAAACCGATTATGTGGACGATATTGAGGAACTGCGTGAGCGCTATGCCGCCCAGCTCAATATGTATAAGGAACTTTTGACAAAAACCATGGGCAAAGAGGTCGTTTCGGCAATAATATGGTCCTTCCGCTTTGGAAAGGAACTTGAAGTTTAAAAAAGAGCCCCCTTTTTCAAAAAGGGGGGCTTTTTTATAATGGACAATCCCTCCGGGTTCTTGGTTATCCCTCATCCGTCTTTTGCCTTCGGCAAAATCCACCTTTTGCTCGCCGCAGACGGCAGACCCCTCTGTCATCTTCGATGACATCCCCCCTAATAGGGGGGTCTCCTCTGGGAAGGCTTGCCCTTCGGGTTACCTGTTTACGGGCGGATAATATCCGCCCCTACAGTTTGCAAGGAATGTTTGCCCTTTGGGGGGGCGGTTTAAAAAATCGCATAAATATCGAAAAAATTTGATTTTTCCTATTGACAAAGGGCTTTTAAGCCGTTATAATATTTAGGACAAAGAAGCAGAACGAACCGTTCTCGCCGTCCCGTCATATGAACGAGGTGCGGCAAAGATTTGAGAAAAACCGAAAGGGCAGCTATGCGCCTGTTTGGTTTTCTTCGTTCGTGTGCGGTGCTTCTTTGCTGAAGATAACCGCACTTTTTTTATTATTTTGGAGGTGTTTGACAATAGCTAAGCAGGAACTGCTCATCAATGATGAGATCCGCGAAAAAGAAGTCCGCGTGATCGATTCCGACGGCGCACAGCTCGGTATCATCTCTCTTAAAGATGCACTTGCTATCGCCGCAGAAAAAAATCTTGACCTTGTTGAAATCGCGCCCACCGCAAATCCCCATGTTTGCCGCATCATGGATTATGGCAAATATAAATTTGAACAGATGAAACGCGAAAAAGAGGCAAGAAAAAACCAGAAAGTTATCGAAGTTAAAGAAATTCGTCTTTCTCTCAACATCGATACCAACGACTTTAATACCAAGCTTAACCACGCTATCAAGTTCCTTAAAGACGGCAATAAGGTTAAAGTTTCCGTCCGCTTCCGCGGAAGAGAAATGGCCCATCCCGAACTCGGTACCGAAATGATCCAGAAGTTCGCAAACGGAGTTGCAGAATATGGTTCCGTTGATAAAATGCCGAAACTTGAGGGCAGAAGCATGGTAATGATCGTCAGCTCCAAAACCGGCAAATAAGTTCGTTTAATAATTGCTTTTTGCAAACAAATATCAGGAGGAAATCAAAATGAACGCAAAGCTCAAAACCCATTCCGGCGCAAAAAAACGTTTCAAACTCACCAAAAACGGTAAAGTAAAACGCGCAAAAGCATTCAAATCCCATATTCTCAACTCCCAGAGAAAAGACACCAAACGTAAACGTAATCTCCGTAAATCTACTTATGCAGATAAGACCAACATGGAGAAACTCACCAAACTTCTTCCTTACGCATAATTTTGCATAGGAAAACTAAAACAGAAATTATTTACTTTATTTAATATTAACGGAGGTTAAATACTATGGCTCGTGTTAAAGGCGGAGTTATGTCCCATAAAAGAAGAAAAAAAGTTCTGAGACTTGCTAAAGGTTATTACGGCGCAAGACACAGACTGTTCAGAACTGCTAAAGAAGCAGTTATGAAAACCGGCCGCTATGCATATATCGGCAGAAAACAGAAAAAGAGAGAATTCAGAAGACTTTGGATCACCAGAATTTCCGCTGGCTGCAAAATGAAC